>JBGSMO010000231.1:0-8042 GCA_041740115.1 Pirellulales bacterium | reverse complement strand
AGAGAGCCGCGTCTCGCAGCTCGAACTGGCGCCGACGCCTGCCGATCCGGCGGAGCAGAAGAAGCACGCCAAGCGGATCAGCCAGGCGCAAGGCCAGCTGGCCGATGCGCGACGCGAGTACAAAGAACTCGAAGCGAAGCTGACGGAGTTCGAAGGCGACTCAAAGCTCAAACCGCTCGCGGACGCTCACCCAACGATTGGCCAGGCAGTGCTCGCTGAGACGGCGGCTCTCCATGCGGGCGAAGCAACGAATCGCGCCCTGTGGGAACGGTTCCTGCCGCCCTGCCTCGCGGAGATCGAAGAAACCTACCAGCGGCTCGGCGTGACGTTCGATCACGCCCTCGGCGAAAGTTTTTATCACGACGCCCTCGCCGGCGTCGTCGAAGACCTCAAGTCGAAGGGAATTGCCAAGCCGAGCGATGGCGCCATGTGTGTCTTCTTGCCGGGACAAGAGGCGCCCTTCATCGTGCAGAAGAAGGATGGCGCCTTCCTCTACGCGACGACCGACCTCGCGACGATTGCCTACCGCATGCGGGAGTGGAAGCCCGATGCGATCCTGTACGTCGTCGACCATCGGCAATCGTTCCACTTCGATTCGCTCTTCGCCACGGCGCGGCTGTGGGGCTTTGACAACATCGAGTTCCAACACATCAGCTTCGGCACCGTGCTGGGCGACGACGGCAAGCCGTTCAAGACGCGCTCCGGCTCGTCGGTCGGCCTCAGCGGGCTGCTCGACGAAGCTGTCGAGCGGGCGCTGGCGATCGTCAGTGCGAACGATGACGCTCGGCCGGAACCGCTCCTTTCCAACGAAGAACGACAGATCGTCGCCGAGCGGGTCGGCATCGGGGCGATCAAGTACGCCGACCTCGCTCACAACCGCACCAGCGATTACAAGTTCAGCTACGACAAGATGCTGGCGATGACCGGCAACACGGCCGCGTACATGCAGTACAGCTACGCCCGCGTGAGCAGCATCTTTGGCAAAGGGGGCGTCGATCCGGCTCAACTCCGTGCGAGCAGCGCCAAGATCACGCTCGACCATCCGGCCGAACGGGCGCTCGGCGTGGCGATCTTGCAGTTTGGCGAAGCGCTCGACCGCGTCGTCGGCGACTACCGGCCGAACTATCTCACCGACTATCTCTACGAACTTGCCGGCAAGTATTCGTCGTTCTTTGAGAACTGCCCCGTGCTGAAGGCGGAGAACGACGACCTGCGAACGAGCCGGTTGCTGCTGTGCGATCTTACGGCGCGGACGCTGGCCCGAGGCCTCGACTTGCTCGGCATCGACGTCGTCGAACGGATGTAGGGTGGGTGCTGGCCCTCACCGCGTTGTAGCCCCGGGCTCCGCCCGGGGGTAGCGTCACGCGCGGCGATGCCTAACGGAATAGACACCTACCCCCGGGCGGAGCCCGGGGCTGCAAGGGATCAGCCTACGTCGCGGCTGGCGCGGCCTTCGGCTTCTTTTTCTTGGGCGTTAGTTCGTCGCCCCACTCTTGGCGGGCCTTCCCAGGCCACGGCCCCACGTCGGCGCGCTTGGCCCATGCTTCCCAATCGGCGATCAGCTCCTTCGCTAACTCCGGCTGCTCGGCGATAAGGTCATGCTGCTCGGTGCGGTCGGCGTCGATGTCGTACAGTTCCCACGGCCCCTTGTGCTTCATCACGAGCTTCCACTTGCCGCGGCGGAGGGCGCGATTTCCTTCGTGCTCGAAGTGGATCGGGTTGGCGCGCTCTAGCGGCTTACCGTCGATGGCGGGCAGCAGGCTTACGCCTTCCATAGCCTGAATTTTGTGCCCCTTGTAATCGGTCGGATACTTAGCGCCCGTGGCATCGACGACGGTCGCCATGACGTCGACCAGATGGCCCGGCTCCTTCGACAGCTTGCCGTCGCGATCCTTGGGAATACCGGCGGGCCAGCTGACGATCAGCGGCGTCGAGATGCCTCCCTCATGAGTGAAGTGCTTGTAGCGACGGAACGGCGTGTTGTTGAGCGTCGCCCAACTTTGGCCGAGGAAGACTCGCGACTTCGGCCCGCCGGGGTTCTTCCCCTCGTAGATGCCGCGCGGTCCCGACTCGGCATTGCCGCCGTTGTCGGACATGAAGAAGATGATCGTGTTGTCAAGTTCGCCCCGTTCCTTGAGTCCGGCGACGAGCTTGCCGACGTTCTGATCGACCCGGTCGAGCATCGCGGCGTAGATCGCCATCTGATGATCGAAACGATCCTTCTCTTCGTCGCTGAGTTGATCCCAATTGGGGACTTGTTCCGGAACCGGGCTGAGGGGCCACTTTTCGTCGACGATCCCCAATTCGATCTGCCGCTCGTGGCGGGCCTCGCGTAGCTTCTCCCAGCTTTGCTTGTACTTGCCGCGATATTTTTGGATTTCATCCGCCGGGGCCATGAGCGGAAAGTGGGGAGCGCAATAAGCGAGATACAGGAAGAAGGGCTTCTTCTCTTCGCGGGCCTCGTCGATGAACTTCATGCCCCAGTCGGTCCAGAGGTCGGTGCTGTACCACTTCTGGCCGAAGATGGGGTCGTCCTTCTGCTTCTTCTCGCCGTTGAGGAACACCTCGGAGCGATACGGTTGCTTGCGGAAGTAGATGCCGCCGCTGGGCGAGTTGAGCGAACGATCGAACCCGCGCTTCCACGGGGGGGTGCCATGCTGTTGGCCCATGTGCCACTTGCCGGTCATGCAAGTGAGATAGCCGTCGTCGCGTAACACCTCGGCCATCGTGACGACGTCGTCGCGCAGCCGGCCGGTCGTCCCCTTCGAGCCTTCGTGAACGACATTGTCGAGATGCCCCATCCCCGCTTGATGAGGATAGAGCCCCGTCATGAGCGACGCCCGCGTCGGGCTGCAGCGGGCTGTGTTGTAGAACTGGGTGAAGCGAACGCCATGCTCGGCGAGCGTATCGATGTTGGGCGTCGGGATCTCGCTGCCGTAGCAGCCGATGTCGGAGAAGCCCATGTCGTCGACGAGAATCACCACGACGTTGGGCTTCTTGGGCGTTGCCGCACGAGCAGTCTGTGCGAGCCAAGAACCAAGGACGAACGTCAGCACCAAGAGAATTGAGAATTGTTTCATCGAATGAACCGCCTGAAAGACCAATCTAGAGCCGGCGCTGCCTACGCCGCTGCTCACAGAATGCCCCAATCGCCTGTTCGCCACAAGCATTGACGGGCTGGACATTAAAGTGAATGAATATGCAACCATCAAAGAGGACGGGATTTTCGGCCTGATGACCAAAGACGCCGGCTAACAGTGAAGGAATGATGTTGTCGCGACGGCCTTTTCTGTCGGGTGTCGCCATGTGTCGCTTCAGCGATTTTTGGCGACACAAGTCCTAAGCCTTGTCACGGTTGTGCGTTAGCGCGACACGAGCGGCGACAGGCCAGGCGACATGGCGTCGCGTGGGGCCCATGGGCTGGTCCTTTTTAACTGTCGTGGGCACGGATTGAGTAACCGCCGAGTGAGACGCGGTTGCTTGGCCTTTACCTCCAGGCCGCTTGCAATCCCAACTGGCGAACAATTTCTTGCGACTCTTGTGTCGCGTGTCGCTTCTGTCGCCTCAGCGATTTTTGGCGACACTGGTCGTAAGCCTTGTCACGGCTATGCGTTAGCGCGACGCAAGCGGCAGCAGGCTGGGCGACATGGCGTCGCGTCGAACTCATGGGCCGATCCTTTCTGTGGTTAGCGGTAGCGGTCGCGGCTGACGATGCTTTTGTCGCCATCGCAATTCCTTGCGACAAGATTCGTCAAGTAGCGGACGCCTTGGGACCTGTTGTCGCTACTAAGCGCGTCTGCATCAGCCGATATGGGCATGCGACATCGGCCGCCGTGAAAACAAGCTCGGCGCGCAGCGGTAGCGCTCGCTGGATGCACCATAGCAGTCATCGTGCGGGAGGTGGCGAACTATTTTTGGCCGCCCCCCGCCAGAGTGGCTTGGCGGCTGGAAGAGAGCTCAACGTGCGATTGCGTTGAGGACCGCGGGGATAAACCCCGCGGCTCGCATTTCTTGGAGTGGGATTATGGACGACACGCGTCCGTTTGCTTTGCTTGAGACCTGGACTTGTTACGGGCAGTGGTTGCCGGGGGATCCGCGCGGGTATGTGTCGAACACGCTGACGGAAGAGGGGTATCGTCCGAAAAGGAATGTGCCCGGGAAGGCTTATGATCGTGATGAGCGCGCGACGCACCGGCTGGCGAAGGCGTTGCAGAAGCATCCGACAACTTGGCTGACGGCGGAGTTGGCGATCGTCGCAGCGGAGGCGATCAATGCTGCGGCGATTGATCGGGAGTGGATGATTCTACGGGCGGCGGTGATGAGTAATCATGTGCATGTCGTCGTCGCTGAATGTCCCGACGATGGTTCAGCGGTGCGGCGCGTGCGGAAGGGGGTGAGTCAGGCGGCCCTCAATGCTCACGCCGGCAAACCCTGCTCTTGGTGGACTCGTGGGGGGAGTGATCGGTATTTGCATGGGGAGCGGGCGATTTTGGCGGCTATAAACTATGTGGCGCGGTAGGAGCGGATGTTGGCGGCGGTGGTCAACAATGTTGTCGTTCCGGTTGGAAGACCGCGGGGATGAACCCCGCGGCTCGCTAGGCTTCGGCCTGGCCGTTTGATGCGACGCGGTGCTCGAACTTGCCGAAGACCATGCGGCCGGCGCTCGTTTGCAGCACGCTGGTGACGAGGGCGACGACGTTTTCGCTGACGTGATCGCGGCCACCTTCGATGACGACCATCGTGCCGTCTTCGAGGTAGCCGACCCCTTGGCCATGCTCCTCGCCCGGCTTCATGATCCGCACCTGCAACGTTTCGCCCGGCATGAAGATCGGCTTCAGGGCGTTGCTCAGATCGTTGAGGTTGATGACGCCGACGTTGTGGAGCTTGGCGACCTTGTTAAGGTTGTAGTCGTTGGTGACGACTTTGCCTTCGAGGTGCTTGGCGAGCAGCACGAGCTTCTGGTCGACCGGCTGGCCGGCGAACTGCGGCAGTTCGCGGTCGAAGACGACGAGGTCGACCTTCGCGTCGCTGCGAAGGCGATTGAGGATGTCGAGCCCGCGCCGGCCGCGGCCGCGGCGGAGCTTGTCGCTGGAGTCGGCGATCGCCTGCAGTTCGGCGATGACGAACTGCGGCATGATCAACTGGTTGTCGATGATCCGCGTTTCGACGACGTCGGCAATGCGGCCGTCGATCACCACGCTGGTGTCAAGGACGTACGGCTTGAGTCCTTTGATCTCTTTCGCGAATTCGACGTAAGGAATGATGAAGCGGAAGTCGTCCTTCGTCTGCATCAAGATACTGATGCAGGTGTAGCAAAGGACCATGCCGAGGATGAGCGTCGTCCAGGGCGCCCAGTTCGTCTCTTTCGGATTGTCGGGGACGAGCCAGGGGCTGATCGCGATCGTGAGCACATAGGTGAGGAACAGGCCGATGACCAATCCGAAATAGACGGCGGTGATCGTGTCGAGCCGCTTGCGACCGGCGAAGACGTCGACCGCGATGACCGTCGCAGCGAGCAGAATCAGGCCGCCGACGACTAGCCAAGGGACGTAGGGCTCCTTCGGCAGCGTATCGGCCTGGATAATCTGAAAGCCAACGCCGGCGGCGACCAGAATGAAGACGCAGCGCAGGATAACCAGTGCCATATCGTTTTCGGCTGGAGGACGACGGTGGGCGCAATGGGGCGGCGCCGCGCGGACTTAGCGTGAATGCCGCGGCGGCTGAAAACCATCCCCCGAGCCCTCAATTCTACCACCTTGCGGTGGCAGAACCAATTGGGGGAGTTGGGGTTCGGACCTGACGTTTGCTTGCGAGAGGGAGGGTTGCGCCGGCCAGGATGGCCGGGCTAGATGAATTTGCGGGCGTGTTCTTCGAGGGCGGCGTGGTCGGTCAGGCAGGCGAGGCAGTCGCCGACCGCTCGATGGAGGCCGTCGGTTTCGGCGATGGCGGCGAAGCGACGAGGGAGGGCGGCGGGATTCGCGACGTAGTGAGCAAACATCACACGCAGCGCCGCCCCCGCGCGGGCCCGTTGGTCGAGGACGATCGGATGGCGGTAGACCCGTTCGAAAAGGAGCCGCTGCAGTTCCAGCTTCTGCTCGTTCATCTCGGCCGACGATGCGACAATCGCATGGTGCTGGAACGCCGCGAGCAGCGCGTTTGAGGGGTTCAGCTCCGCCAATCGTCGTTGCGAGGCGGTGATCAGATCGCTGACGAAAAGGTCGATCAATTCATGGACGGCGGCGCGGCGGAACTGGTCGGCGTCGAGCGACGCATAGCGGCGACGGGCGTTCGCGGCGGCCGAGCGCCAGAGGGCCGAGGCGTCGAGGTCCTCGATCGCAATCATGCCTAACTCTACCGCGTCGTCGGCGTCGTGGGCGTTGTAAGCGATGCTGTCGGCGGCGTCGACGGTTTGGACTTCGAGCAGACGGCCGCCGGCGTCGACCGGGCGGAGCTTATCGCTGCGCGATTGTTGGCCGGCGAGGATTTCGCGCGAGAGATTGAGGCCCGGGAAGTCGGGGTAACGAGTTTCTAAAAGCTCGACGATGCGCAGCGCCTGTTGGTTGTGATTGAACCCGCCGTGTTCAGCGAGGCATTCGTTCAGAACGTCTTCGCCGGCATGGCCGAACGGCGGGTGGCCGATGTCGTGCGCCAAGGCGAGCGCTTCGATCAGATCTTCGTTGAGTCGCAAGGTGCGGCCGACCGTGCGGGCGATCGACGCGACTTCGAGCGTGTGGGTGAGCCGCGAGCGGTGGTAATCGCCCATCGCGCCGGTGAAGACTTGCGTCTTGTGGGCGAGGCGACGAAACGCGCTGGAATGGACGATGCGGTCGCGGTCGCGCTGGTAGGGGCTGCGGTAGGCGTGCGTCGGTTCGGCGTGGACGCGGCCGGCGGTGTCGCGGCCATGCATCGCGTAGGGAGCGAGCTGGGCTTCGGCGTCTGGTGGAACGGGGGGATTAACCACGAAGGCACTAAGGCACGAAGAAGGGCACGAAGGAAGACAGTGAGAGATTCGTAATTCTAGGGTACGTTCGACGACATGGAACGTTGCACGCCGCGATTCTCGCTGGAACTGCAAAGTCGAGGAATTAACCGCCAAGGACGCCAAGAGCGCCAAGGAATACGGGGAGAGTTGCCCGCGAATCACGCGAATCTGCGCGAATGAAGAAATGAATTATTGAATTTCATTCGCGTCCATTTGCGTGATTCGCGGGCCAATGTTTTTCTGTTCTACCTTGGCGCTCTTGGCGTCCTTGGCGGTTCCGTTTTCTTCTTCGTGCCTTCGTGTTTTGGTGGTTTAATTCCCCGCCTTCACAACCGCCTCCCAAAGCTCTCGCAGCGATTGCGAGATGATCCGCGAGTCGCCGGTGACCGGCATGAAGTTGTTGTCGCCGCTCCAGCGCGGCACGAGGTGCCAGTGCAAATGCCCCGGCACGCCGGCCCCCCCGGGGCGGCCCAGATTCAGGCCGATGTTGAACCCCTCGGCACGGATCAATCCGCGATAGAGTTGCGTGTAGTGCGACAGCGACTTGATCGATTCCAGATGCTCGGCGTCAGTCAGTTCATGAAACTCGCCTACATGCCGTCGCGGCGAGACGAGCAGGTGGCCGTTGTTGTAGGGGTAGAGGTTGAGCAGCGTGATCGTGTGGTTGCTCACCTCGAGCACGAGATTCTGCCGCCGGGCCGCCGCTTCGTCGGCGTAGGCGGCGGCCGCCTTGCAGATAAAGCACGCATGATCGGCGCCCGGGAGCCAGGCGATCGGCTCCTGCGCGGTCGTTTCCGCTGACTTATCGCCAGCGATGTAGCTCATCCGCCAGGGGGCCCAGAGGCGTTGTTCGTCCATCGTTTCGATCTGACGGCGGCTCGCGGCGTGGAATCCAGCCTCGACCGATCGTCTGCTAGCTAGGTGTGTCGCTGCTCTGGTCGCGGACCGGCGTTCTCACCATAATCCCGCGGCGCCAGCTGTCGCCCGCCCCACCTTGTTGTAGCCCCATGCGTTTTCGCGTTCAACTCGACATGTTCGCCGGTCCCCTGGACCTGCTCCT
>JBGSMO010000226.1:0-6125 GCA_041740115.1 Pirellulales bacterium | reverse complement strand
GCCGCCACCGTCCCCAGCGGCGTGCCGTCGGGCGTGAAGGCGTGCAACTCGTGCAGCAAGGCTCCTTGCCGAGAGCCGCCGTCCAACGGACCCGCTCCCGCCACCTGCTGCGCCGGACGCGTCAGTTCGACTTCCGTCGTGTCTTGAGCCAACACGACCACCGGCTCGACGGCGATCCGCTGACAAGTCGACTCCAGATGCGGCGCGAGCAGTCTAGGCCGCTCGGAACGCCCACGCTAAACAGGCGCCGTCGGGTCCGCTTGCCGACCGGCCCGCGACGCTGCCATGACGTAGCGATTGCCCATCTGCAGGAATTTCGCGCTCAACATCGCGTGCCGCGCGAGGCAACGACGGTAGGCTTCAACCCGTCGTTCAAAGGGCACCGACTCGTCAGTCAGCACTTCCGCCGCGGCGCGCAACGCCTCGGCGGCGTCCACGCCCACTCGCCGGATCTTGTCGTCGTCGGCCATGCCTGCCTCGCGCTGCGGAATGCTACAGCCCAACTATAGCTCATTGGGTCGATCGCGGTGACGGACCGCGCAACCGTCACAACGCAACAACCATCCCTAAATTAAACCATCCGGACCGTTCTCGGCCGCAGAAATAATTCTCGCAACTTTGCTACAGATTTTGGCCGCCAACTTCGCTAGGTTGCGATCGGGCCGCCGGTGCAGTCATGCGTCGCAGGTCGCTCTTTGGCAACTTGTATTCCTCAACGTGGGCGACAGTCTGACAGCGCCGGTACGCACGGCGACTTTTGAGACTTTTGGACGCTAAGATTTTTTCAGAAAGTCCAAAAGTCCAAAACTCTTCAGGCCCAAACACGAGCGCCGCAACTCGGGAAACGCTGCGTACAAATTTCATGCCAACGCCGCGCGCGGAGGACTTTTGGAGCGTTTTAACTGGGGCCCCCGGCGCGCACCCAAATCCAAAATCCCCTCAAGCGGGGGGCGGCCAAAATGGAGCCTCGACACCATGTCATTGACGGAGTTAGTTCGTCGACGCTTGCCGCAAGGCGCCGGCGCCCTTCGTCTTGTCCAAGAAGACGTCGATCTGCTGACCGACGTACACCTCGCGCGGCGTCGATTCGATCGCGTAGATCACCTGTAGCACGCGGGTGTCAATCCGCTCGTTGCCGGCGCCGGTCAGCGAGCGCTTCGGCTCGGTGAACGGCTCGATCCGCACGAACGAAAGTTGCAGCGGCCGTTCGGCGTCGCCGCGGACAAAGCCTTGGCCTGGCATGCCCGGCTCCAGCCGCGGCAGGTCTTGCTCGTCGATGTCGACGCGTACGTGGAGGGTCGAGACATCTCCCAGAATAACGAGCGGCTTGCCCGGCGGCGTGCCGACGTACTCGCCGGGACGGACGTCGACCTTCAGCACTCGGCCGGCGATCGGCGAGCGAACGGCGAGGCGATCGAGTTCGACGCGCGCCTGGGCCACTTGGGCCTCCATCCGCTCGACTTGCGACTGAGCGACCGCTAAGTCGGCCTTCCAGGCGCCCGCTTTCAGTCGTGCATCCTCGGCCAGCGCTTGCGTCAACTCCGCCTGCGCCGCTTGATAGGCTTGCTCACGTTCAACGAGTTCCTGCTCGGCCATGGCGTTCTTCGCCACCAGCCCGCGCGTTCGCTGCAACTGATCGCGCCGCAATTCGACGTCGGCTTGGAATTTCTTGACGCGCGCCTCGCTTGGCGGCACGTCCTCGATCCGCGGCATCTGTTGCCAGCGCCCAAGCGTCGCTTTGGCTTCATCGAGCAGCCCCTGCTGCACCGCCAACTCGGCTTGAAGTTGCCGATCGTCGAGCCGGAACAAAACGTCGCCCGCCGCGACTTCCGCTCCCTCCTGGACCTTCACCTGGACGACCGTCCCCGGCGTGATCGCGGCCAATTCGATGTTCTCCGACTTCGGCTCGATCAGCCCGACGCCGGCGACCACTTCGCTGAAGGGCGCCCGCGACGGCTCGACCACCGGATCGGTCTGAGGGGTCGCCTTCGACGAGGTGGCGACGTGCCACGCCATATACGAAAACGCCGCGACGGCTACCATCGGCAACACAAGATTGCGATTCATGATACGACCTTTCAACACTCAGCCTTCAACGCTTAGTTTGCTTCGATGCGGCGCTGGTTCGCCGTTACGCGACCCGCGTCACCCGTCCATCCGCCATTTCAATCGTCCGATCGCCATACTCGAGCACCCGCGAATCATGCGTCACCACGATCACCGACCGTCCCGGTTCGACCGCGACTCGCTTGAGCAACTCCATCACCGTGCGACCCGAGTGAGCGTCCAGCGCCGCCGTCGGCTCGTCGCACACCAGAAGTCGAGGACCATGCACTAGCGCCCTAGCGATCGCCACCCGCTGCTGCTGACCGCCCGAAAGCTGCGACGGCAGCGAATTGAATTTGTCGGCAAGGCCCACTTGCTCCAGCACTTCGTGGGCGTGGACGAGCGCCTTGGGCCGCGGCCAACCTTGGATTAAAAGCGGCACCGAGACGTTCTCAGCCGCCGTCAGGGCAGGGAGGAGGTTGTATTGTTGAAACACGAACCCGACGTTCGCGGCGCGAAAATCAACGAGTCGCCGGCCGCGCAGTTGCGATTGCAGCTCGCCGAAAAGCTCGACTTCACCTTCGGTCGGGTCAAGCAACCCGGCGACGATCGAAATCAGCGTCGTCTTGCCGCACCCGCTTGGTCCGACGAGCAGCGTCAACTCACTGGTCAGCACATCGACCTCAATTTCATGCAGCACGCGAATCCTCGTTTCGCCGTCGCCGAACTCTTTCACGACGCCGCGGCAGCGTACGCCAACCTCGCGGGCGTCGGCGGTCTTCGGAGCTTTGAAAAGCGTGGCGTTCATCAGTCGAAATCTCACCTCAAGTTGGAACGTCATCAGTGTGGCGGAAATTCACGATTCCTAGCCGCGGAAGACGACCGCCGGTTCCAAAATCAACACCTTCCGCAGACTCATCATGCTGGCCAGCAACACGATCAGCACGACCACGGCCGCCGTTCCGGCCGCGATTTCCGGCAGCAAATAGAGGCCTCGCAGATTTGGATTCAAATCGGCCGTGAACTCAAAAAACGCCGCTGTCATGCCGATGCCGAGGCAATAGCCAATGATGCCGACGACCGTCGCCTGCAGCAGCACCATGCCGATCAGGCGTCCGTTTCGAAGTCCCATCGCCTTCAGCGCGCCGAACTGTTTCAGGTTTTCGAGCGTGAACAGATAGAACGTCTGCCCCGCGATCGCCGCTCCGACCAGGAAGCCAAGCAGAATCGTGATCCCAAAATTGACCGGAATGCCCGTATTTCGCAGATAGTAGCCAACGACCATCCACAGAAAATCACTGTTATTCAGAGCCCTCAGCGACGTCTGCTCGTCAATCGACTTCAGTACCTCCGCCTGATCGGCCCCCGGCGTCACGCGCCCCACAACGAACGACAACTGCCGCCGCTGTGGCGGGACGTAGTTCATAGACAGCGAGTAGCGGGTGAAGATCACCGGGAACGTGAAGAACGGCGAAGAGACGTCGCAGATCCCCACGACGATCGCGCGTCGGTCGTTCATCTCGATCTCGCGTCCCAAAATTTTGGGTTCGCCTGGCCACAGCAGGCCGTAGCCAATATCGTCGATGATGATCGAATCGGGACGCCGCAAATCGGCGAGATTCCCCTGCAGTATCTTTGCCGGCGCGCCGACCAGCGATTGATCGTCGACGCCAATGACAATCGATTGCCAGAAATGGCCCGTCTCGGTTTTGGCGCGAGTCTGCCCCTTGTACAGCGGCACGGCCCACTCGACTCCCGACACGCCGCGTACGCGGTACAGGTCGCTCTCCGACAACGGCTTGATGTCGTCGGCATTCTGCGTGTAAGGATCCATCACCCAAAAATCGGGCTCGCGGACATCGATCACTTGGCTCGCGGTCCGCTTGATAATGCCGACGAAGATCGACGTCTGCTGCGAGATCAGCAGCACGCCGAACGCCACGCCGAAGACCGTGCCAAGATACTTGGCCCGATCTCCTGTCAGCATCTTCCAAGCGACCCAGTTCATCGCAGTCCCTCAGTTCGTCTCGACCGAATTCGCGGGTTCGACCGTGATTGGTTCGCCATGCCCCAGCGCGGCCAGACAGAAGCGCGTGATGTGGTCGGTAAGCCCGTCAACCGTCAACGACTCAAATCCTTCGTCGCCCATCAAGATGCGGATGACGGGCTGCTGCAGTTGGTAGAACAACACTTGCCCGACGACGCTAAAGCCGATCATCCACTTTTGCTGGGTCCACTCCTGCTGGGGAAAGAGCTCCTGCATGATGTCGCCCAGCGTGTGGGCCATCGGGCGGATATACGACTCGACGAACTCTCGGCACGTTTCGCTGGGGCGCGACAACTCGCGCAGCATCAAGTCTTGATGCCACTCAGGCCGATCAGGATTCAGCTTCTCTTCGAGCATTCGCCGGATGAACGCTCGCAGTTTGTCGGCGGCAGTGTAAGATTCCGGCCAAACGGGCTGGTCGAGTCCCTCGACGCGGCACGACTGGGCGTGCTGCAGGCAGGCCCGGTAGAGTCCTCGCTTATCGCCAAAGTGGTAATTCACCGCGGCGACGTTCGCCTCGGCCTTTTGGCAGATTTCGCGGATCCCGACCGAGTCGTACCCCTTCGCGGCAAACGCCTCGCCGGCGACCTCGATCAGCCTTGTTTTGATGTCTTCAGCCACGCCGTTTCATTTCCGCCAGGTAAGAATCAGTTGTTTCAAACGATCGTTTTAATCAATCCTACTGCCTTATCGCCAGAAGATCAAGCGCTTGTTTAAATAAATTACTCGTGCGATTGGCAAGTAAAGGTTTTACCCCTCAGACTTCGGAATCAGCACCCATGAAAAGTCGGGCAGTTCACTTCCATGGTCCCGAAGACCGGCTGGAAATCGCTGAAGTGGCGCCGCCCCCGCTGAGAGAGGGGGAAATCTTGGTTCGCGTACTGGCATGTACCCTTTGTCGAAGCGACCTCCACACGCACGCCGGCCGCCGGCACGGGCCGACGCCGTCGATCCTCGGCCACGAAATCGTCGGCCGGATCGAAGCCTTCGGTCCCGGAGCCTCGACCTTGGATCTCGCCGGGGAATCAGCGGCCGTCGGCGACCGCATCACCTGGTCGATCGTCGTCGGCTGCGGCGACTGCTTCTTCTGCGAGCGCGACCTGCCGCAGAAGTGCGTGCGGCTCTACAAATATGGCCACGAGGCCGTGACGACAGCGCAGCCGTTGGGCGGAGGGTTGGCCGATCACATCGTACTAGTCCCCAACACAGCATGGCTGCGGCTTCCCGGCGGCATTCCCACTTCGGTGGCGGCGCTTGCCAATTGCGCGGGCGCGACGGCCGCCTCCGCTTTACGCGCCGCTGGCTCCTTGGCAGGCCAGCGAATCCTGGTCCTCGGCGCGGGCGTCCTTGGAGTGTTCGCGTGCGCAATGGCCAAGTCCGCTGGCGCCGCGTCAGTCGTCGCGGTTGATCCGCAAGTAACCTGCCGCGACCGTGCGCTCGCATTCGGCGCCGACGCCGGCTTCGACGTTAAGCAAGACAACCTCGTTGCCGCGTTGAGCGCAACAACCGACGGACTCGGTTTCGATGTCGTGTTGGAACTTGCAGGCGTCACGCCTTCCGTCGCCACCGCACTCGCCGCGGTGCGCATCGGCGGAACCGCCATCCTGGTCGGCTCCGTCGCCCAATGCGAGCCGCTCCCCGTCAATCCCGAACAAATCGTCCGCCGCATGATCACCCTCCGCGGCGTCCACAATTACCATCCGCGCGATCTACAGACGGCCGTCGCTTTCCTCGCCGGTCCAGGCAGCCGCTTTCCTTTTGACTCGCTCGTGGTCGAAAGCTACCCGCTAGGGCAAGTCGAGGCGGCGTTCCGCAGCGCCCACGCTCATCCAGGCGAGCGCGTCTGCGTGAACTGCGAAGAGTGATCTCTCAGACGATGATTTCATAAACGCTTCTTAGAACGTGTTTTGAAATTGCCTGATTAAACGAAAACAGCTACGGCTCCCTGCCTTTGGTGCCAGCCGAAGGAAGGAGCCGTAGCATGAAAACGGAGTGCGAGTATCCCAGCGATGTGACTCATCGACAATGGCAG
>JBGSMO010000225.1:0-4535 GCA_041740115.1 Pirellulales bacterium | reverse complement strand
ACGACGTCGAAGAGTTGGATGTGGCCGTCCACGACTCGCTCAATCAACAGGCTCGTCACCTTTCACTCAAACGCTCCTACTTCAAAACCGCTCAACTGAGAATCTAAATCAGGCGCATTCGCGGCGCGAGGATCAATAAGTCGCGGTCAACGTTTACCGTATTACTCGCTTGGTCAAATGCTCCAGGTAGAGATGCATCGGACGCGATGAGGAGCACATCCACAAAACCGGCAGTAGCGGCAGGCACAATACTTCGAACATCCTGAACGCAGCGAGACGACTCGGCATGGTCGTATTCGCGCGCAATCTGGCGCCGTTGTTCTTCCACGATAGCTTCATGTGCATAGGACCACGCGCGATGATGCATCTGCGATTCCGACAATCGGTCGCAGTTTTCCTCAACGTGTTGCGAAGCAATCGGTGCATATCCGCTGAGGCGTCGATATTGTGCGATTTCAGTGGCGCCCTGCTCCTCTTGAGTATGGGATGGACGGCCACGTCAATCTCGCGCAGAAACTCTTCGATTTCATCTTTTCGCGAGTCGGGCTTGCCGCCGTGCCCGTGATAGATCGTAGAATGCTTTCTACTCGGATCGTTGCCGCCAATGTGCATCTGCTTGCGCCCTTGATCGGTCGCAATAAGCGTTGCCATCCTGGTCGGCATCTCGGGGACTTGCATCAATGTTAGGCCGTAGCGGTTGCCGGAAAAGAGTCTGACGCGATGTTGACTCAAGGTTAGCAGGAAGAACGCATCGCTTTCAATCGCCAGCGGAAGCAACGGTCGGATGATGAATCGCTCCTGTATGTGGATCGCTGGCGTGAGCTCCATAGCGACTCGGAAAGCACGGAACAAATCATTCGCTCGAAACACGACCAAGCCTGTACTCCGATTGTTCCAGAACATCTCGTCGACGGTCAGTTGTCTGATCGGCTGTAGAAAGTCCCGAACGATGACGCTGCGTCGCGCCGATTTCAGCAACGTCTTCTCAACTTCGTTTGCCAGCGTTTTCAGTCGTAGCGGGTCGCTCTCTCCTTCCGCGCCTGTAGGGTGAGTCTGCATATAGATGGAGACACAGGGGGAATCATGCTCGTCGAGCAACTCATCAATGTCTTGGCGTGTGATGCGGTCCATGATCATTTCTCCCGTAATCGTCGCGTACAGCCGCAGAACACGGATGACTGGCGTCGCGACGCCACCTGCAAAAAAGGTGTATTCGGTTTTTTTACGACTCTTACGTCGTTCGCTTATGTCATATCATCCCGAGTGCCTGGCACCACCAGTACAGAGCATGGCGCGTATGAAACCACTTGGGACGAAGTGCTTCCCAGGAACAATCGTTGAATTGGTCCCAACCGTCTTGCCCCGACGACGACTAGATCAATCTGGTGCGCCGCAATTGCATCCAAGATCGCCTTGCCCGCATGCCCGACCGCGATCAGCGGATCACGACCTGAAAAAAAGTCCGGCAGGCAGCCATACCAATTGGCCGCCTCTGCGCGCAACTGCGCTTCCTGCTGCTCGTCACAGCAGAAGCGCCCCATGCCCAATGCCTCCAATTCTGCTTCCTCAAGTTGCTCTTCAAGCCAGTTAGGCAAGTGAGCTTGAAGCGTCGATTCGACGACCGTCAATGCCATGCCGCTTGTTCGCTTCGGCCAGTTGAAGCGATTCATAACTTCAGTTGCGTGTCGGCTGGTCAGCGAACCGTCGCTAGCTAGCAAGACCATTAACTGATCGGCCTTACGGCCGGTATGATGACGACTCACTACCACCGGAACTCGCGTATGGTTGACTACATGCTGGGCGACGCTCCCCAATGTCGGCTCGCGCAACGGCCCGATGCCTCTCGCGCCAACGACAATGACGTCACATTGTCGCTCGTTCGCCATTCGTACAATGCTATGCCCGGCTTCCCCGCCGCATACCGTCGAACTGACTCGCAGACGAAACTCTTGCGGTACACACGACTGAGCTTTATCGAGCACGGAACTGGCGAGAAAGCGTTGAGCGGAGTTTAGATCATCCCCAACGCTCGCGCTTCCGGGGGCGGCGTAGAAGAGAACTAACTCATCACGTTCCTCGCTTAACAAGCGGCAGACAAATTGGATTGCGTCGTAGCTCTGTTGCGAGCCATCGACGGCCGTCAGGATCCGCATCATGCCTCCGTTCGTCTTCCGACGCGAAAGCGTTATCGCTCCGAATAATCGGCGTGTTGCATGGCATCCGCTTCTTCATTCGGCAGTTCGGTCAAAGTCGCCTCCGTTAGCAGTAGGACGCTGGCAACGGAGACGGCATTTTCAAGCGCTAGCCGAACGACCTTCGTAGGATCGATCACCCCGCTTTCGACGAGGTCAACGTACTCGCCCGTCGAGGCGTTAAGTCCCACGTTTCCAGTTCCGCTTCGCATCCGTCCCACGGCAACCCCGCCGTCAATCGCTGAGTTCTCGGCGATCTGCCGCGTCGGAGCTTCGAGGGCTCGCTTGAGGATTCTGATTCCGGTGCGTTCATCCCCATCGCACAAAGTCTCTTCATGGTCGAGTGCATCAATTGCCCGAAGAAGCGTCAATCCGGCGCCTGGGACGATGCCTTCGGCAATCGCCGCTTTCGTCGCACTGATCGCGTCTTCGAGCGCCTCTTTACGACTTCTCATTTCGCTTTCGGAAGGTGCTCCGACGCGAATAACGGCCACGCCCCCGGCCAGTTTCGCTAGCCGTTCTTCAAGTTTTTCCTTGTCGTAGTCAGAGGCTGCTTTTTCGATTTGCTGACGGAGTTCTTGGCATCTGCCCAAGATGGCTTCTTTGTTGCCCGCCCCTCCAATAATAGTGGTCGAATCTTTGTCGATAATCACGCGATTGGCACGGCCGAGGTCGCTCGTCTTAATGCTTTCGAGCTTGACGCCCAATTCCTCCGCTACAAATCGCCCCCCCGTGAGCGTTGCGATGTCTTCCATGACGGCTTTGCGTCGATCGCCATAGCCAGGCGATTTGACAGCGGCCCCGCTTAGGATCCCGCGAAGTTTGTTGACGACAAGCGTGGCGAGCGCTTCCGCCTCGACGTCTTCCGCTATGACAAGCAACGGTTGGTGCGACTGAGCGATCTGCTCCAATAGCGGGACGATATCCTTAAAGCTGGCGATCTTTTTCTCGTGAAGCAGTATCAGCGGCTCTTCCAATACGGCGTGCACTTTTTCTGCGTCGGTAATAAAGTATGGCGATAGGTAGCCGCGGTCGATCTGCATTCCTTCGACGACTTCTAGCGTCGTATCGGCGCTCTTTCCCTCTTCTACGGAGACTACGCCCTCGCTCCCCACACGCTCCATAGCCTCAGCTACAAGCTCACCGAGGTTGACGTCATTGTGAGCCGAAATGGCGGCGATTTGCGCCTTTTCTTTACGGCTCGTCACTGGTCGGGACATGGCTTGGATTGCTGCCACAGCCACCTTGGCGCCTCGATCTAAGCCTCGCTTCAAGCCAATCGCGCTGGCGCCGGCAGCAATATTTCGTAGTCCATCGGCAAAAATTGCATGAGCAAGAATAGTTGATGTCGTCGTGCCGTCGCCGACTGCATCCCCAGTTCTCTCCGCCGCCTCCCGAAGCATTTGGGCGCCTAGATTCTCGTCGGGGTCTTTCAAGGAAACCTCTTTAGCGATCGTCACTCCGTCATTGCAGATTAACGGCTGCCCCCACTTGCGTTCGATCAGAACGCATTTCGATTGTGGACCTAATGTAATACGGACGGCGTCTGCGAGCGCGGCAGCGCCTCGCAGCACCTTCTCACGTGCGTCAGCGCGAAATAGAAGTCTCTTGGAACTCATGATTGAACTCCTCTACTTGACGAGCGATCACTGGAAGAGGACAGGGGCAAGCCTCATGCCGTAACAACTCGCTTGTAGCATCTTCCGACGAGCGGAATTCAGCAGCTGCCTGCACATAAGGAATCGCATTGTTCCGTCGCACAAGTGCCTTGTGTGCCGATTAGCGCACTGCCTGGTTCATTTGGCGCGCTTCTCCCTTCGCGAGACACTTTTTGTCGAGAGAGATCGCCGACAAGCCTCAAGCGTCATGCGACTCGCATTCAACCAAGGTTGGAACGCCGATTGCCGGGATTATCAAGTGCAGGCGTCTCGAGGCGTCTCGTCTCGCATAGAGAGGGTCTTATCATGAGCCAAACAGGATTGAGTGTGTTCGACGTCACCGTGCAGAAAACGAACATTTGGCTAAATGACTTGATGGAATTACTTCAATGCGAAGATCGCCATCGCGCCTACTTCGCTCTGAGAACGGTGCTCCATGCGCTGCGAGATCATTTAGCGGTAGATATGGCCGCTGACTTGGGAGCCCAACTGCCGATGCTCGTGCGCGGCTTCTACTATGAAGGGTGGCGTCCGTCCTCCACGCCTTCTTAGAACGTGTTTTGAAATTGCCTGATTAAACGAAAACAGCTACGGCTCCCTGCCTTTGGTGCCAGCCGAAGGAAGGAGCCGTAGCATGAAAACGGAGTGCGAGTATCCCAGCGATGTGACTCATCGACAATGGCAG
>JBGSMO010000222.1:0-63721 GCA_041740115.1 Pirellulales bacterium | reverse complement strand
GCCCGTCGGCGTCGTCGATCTAACGACAAGGAGTCTACGCCAACGGCCTGACGCGGGAGGGCCTGAATCATTCCCGCACCTCAACTAGCGCTACAGTTTCGGGGCGCCGGGCGCTACGTTTTTAGAATGGCGGTCACATTCCGGTCAGTTGAAAGGAAGCAATATCGGCAAAGGTCAGCAGCGCGGGCGATACATTGTGACTCGCGAAGCGTTCAACGAGTTCCTCGCCACGCGCGCTCCGGAACCGCCACCAAAACGAGAACGCCGCGCGCCACACCGGGACGACGGTTCATTTAAGCGATACCGTACCTAAGTACCACTTGCGGACGAACTCAGAGCAGAGTTTCAACGGCGAATCGTAAATCTTCTGGCGGTAGATCGACGCCATGTCATGCTTACTATGGCCCATGATATGGTCGATGATCGCTTGCGGAACATTAGGTGCCATGACGGCAACCGTCTCGAAGGTACGGCGGAGGCTATAAAAACCTTCGCTCTTGACCTTCGTCGCTTCGCAAAGCGATGCAAACTCGCGGCTAATTATCCAGCGATTCCACTCCTTGCCCTCAAAGACCAGTTCCGTGCCCCTCACGGCCTTGATGGCTTCCACCGTCTCCGGCCAAAGGCTGCACCGGCGGTCGACTTGAGTTTTTGGACGCCAGTAGGTGTGCCACCCCTTTACCAAATCGACTTGCGACACGGGGAGCGTCGCGCAATCCCGGGGGCCGAAACCGCAGTTGATGCCCAGCAAAAGCATCGCCTTGAACTCGGGTTCAGCACGCTTGACCAGCTTCCGAATGTCCTTCGCTTCGTACAGCTTCACGCCACGTTCACGCTCTGCCGCGCGAATCTGCACCTTTGGGGGCGCTTCAAGGGGTTTCTTGTACTTCAGTTTCAAGTCGTATTCGTAGTTAGCGAAGGCGAACACCATTCGGGCAATTGTTAGCCGCCGCTTCTGTGTTACCAGACTGAGGGTTTCTACACCCTTGCGAGTCCCGCGGGCCAGCGCCTGCCGGAGGGCCAGAAAATCGTCACTTGTTAGCGTCTCAACCTGCCGATCTGTTCCGAAATGCTTGGCGATAACGTCAGTCGTCGCCATGTATTCCTTGTAGGTCGACTCAGAAATCTCCCCGGCTCGCCAATCGGCGTTTTTTCCGCCTAGATAACGATCCAGTAGCGTGGCCACGTCTACAATTCGGGCTGGCGGGGTTTTGCCAGCGTAGATGTAAGGCATTTCTTCCTGGAAGCGCTTGAGCGCGCCTTGTGGATCGCTCCAGGGGCCGAAATAATAGAATTTCCCCTTGTACTTGAACGCCCACACACCGCCAGCGTGTGCGAACAGGGGGTACCCTTTATACGGCTTGTTGGGCTTGGGGCCTCTCATCCGTGAATAATACCACCAAAATGGCCATTGGTGTAGTTTCGTGGTGTAGCAGAGGACTTTTCGGAAATTGATTAAGTTTGACAGACCCCGGAAAATAAGGCATATTTCAGCATCGGGCCGAGTGGCGGAATGGCAGACGCTCTGGACTTAAAATCCAGTGGGAGGTAACTCCCGTGCGGGTTCGACTCCCGCCTCGGCTACTTAACCCTTTACTGGCAACGACTTACGCGAACGGTTTTTAGACCCGCTCGTCTTCGATTGGTCGCTGCTACCTAGTTTGCTACCTACTGCCGCCCATAGTTCATCGGCGGTCGCCTGGGCGTTCAACCCGACGTAGTAGGTCATCGTCGTCGCTAGACTCGTGTGTCGCATCAGCTCCCGCAACACCGGCGGCATGACTCGACGCGACCAGCGGAAGCCAAACGCCCGCCGAAGGTCGTGGGCACTGGCGAACTTGTTGACCGTCGTCGCTTCGCCATCATCGTCGACCTTCGTTCGCGCGCCGACGATGATGCCCGCTTGCTCGCCAATCTCTGAGACAACAGGGCCGACAACGAAACGCCCGCCGTGGCATGGCTTGCCGTCCTTGCCCAACAGCTTGAACACCCTGCCATTCCGCTGGTC
Organism: Pirellulales bacterium; assembly: GCA_041740115.1. Taxonomy (GTDB): domain Bacteria; phylum Planctomycetota; class Planctomycetia; order Pirellulales; family Lacipirellulaceae; genus Lacipirellula. The sequence goes on along the minus strand of JBGSMO010000222.1, from coordinate 61,713 downwards.
GACCGGGACCGTGGCGAACAACTCCGCAGCTTCCGGCGCCAGCGGGAGGATGCGATGGGTTTCGCCCTTTTCCGCTTCGGCCGGAATCCGCAACATCGGATGACGCCCGCTGTAGTCGAGCACAATCGCCCCCGGTGCATCGTCCCATCGCAGAGCCAGCGATTCGGCGAGACGCAAGCCAGAGGCGTCCAGGCCCTTGAGGTAGAAATCCCACGACTCCGCAGCCGCTTCGCCTACCACTTTCGGCACGGCCGCGAGCATCCGGTCGAACTCTTCGCCGCTGACGGCACGACCACGGGCGCCCTTGGATTGCTTGATGCGGTCGAACTCGGGTAGCTTCAGCAGCAGCCCTTGGCGGTGAGCCCATCGGAACGCCACCTTGAGTTGCCGTAGGTGACGGGCCACAGTCGCCGCCGATAGATGCTTGCTCCGGAGCGCCGTGACGAACGCCGTCAGCTTCGCCGTGGTGCAATCGGCGAGCCGCTGGGGGGCGACGGTACGCTCGAACACGTTGAGCGTCGCCGAGTAGTTGACCGCCGTGCTTTCCTTCACGCCAGCCAGCACGTCGTCATCGTACCGGTCCCTGAAACCTTCCCAGGTGATCCGCTGCCGCTTCTGATATCGCCCATCGCGCAACTCGGCTTCCCAGACCGCCGCCGCCTTGAGCGCTTTGGTATGGTTCGCCGTGCCGGTCGTTCGCCAGACCTGCTTGCCGGTATCGGGGTCGACGTACCTCATCGCTAGATTGGTCCGGCCCCTTTGCCGGCAGACGTGAACTTTGATCGCTTCCATCTATCAATCCTCCAGGGTTAAAGGAAACAGTTCCTCGGCGAGAGTCATCTCTGCTTCTCAAATGGCGATTCAATGGTGAACCGCTTTCTCGTTTGCGATATCGCTTAATTGCGTGATTCACGTCTTGTTCGGGCCCATACCCGCCGACGTGGAAAATTGCATCGAACTTCAGCGGATTGAAAGCCATTTCATAAACCACAAGCGGCAACCAGTCGATTAAAGGCCTTGCATTAAGCCACATTTGATTTTTACATGGAGACTTAAATGCCGACGGACGGAGCACTGCCAGCAGCGACTCATTGGCAAATTGTTGCTGAGTTGCCATTCGTGGACTTAGAGCCTGCATTCGAGCAAGTGCGCAAATTGCGACATGCCCTCTACAAGCCGTTTGACGCTACAGTCGACGACCAAGTCAGCTTTGCCTACCGCGGCTATGAGTTTCGGATTGTCCGCCGTGACGAGCACCTTGATATCTTAGTAAGCGATCCGAATTGCCCCACGGATGTGCTGCTAGAACCGTTGACGCAGATAATCAATTCCTTGTCGCGTTGCTCGCTGAAACGCGAATAATCCCGCCGCCTGCCCGCGGCGGGATTGTGAAATTCTGTACACAAAACGGGATGTCTACTTTGGTAGACAAACCGCCGCGCCTGCCCGCGCGGGGTCGAACAACTAGACCGCTTCCAACATCGACAGGATGATGATGCCGCCCCCCCTTCCGACGAACGGTGTGGCGTAACGACGTGACGGCGTTGAACATCCGCGCCAATTCGGTTTTCGTGACCGGCATGCCGTGGGCGGCGCGATTGCCGATCTCGGCGGCATCGATCGCCGACGCGTGCGTGTTCGTCCGTATGACTTGGCGAGCGAACAACCAGTCGGCCGTCACGTTGATGCCCTTCCAATACTCGCCGAACTTCGATTGCTTCAGCGCGAGCGTCGTGAGTTGGCGCTCCAACTCGACGCGGGCGGTCATCGCCGCGGCCAGTGGCATGAAGTACAAACATGCTGCATCGACCGTGACTTCGAGTGGGTCGTCTTGGACGACGGACAAATCGCGAAGAGCGTGCCTGTGGCAGATGAAGTGAAGTAGATTGTGAAACGAGGGCCTCAAAGCGGTCCCATCTTTGCAAACGCTCCGCCATTGGAACTGATCGAACACTACATCGTCGAGTCCATGCGAAAGGCGGGAGTTGAGCCAGCACTGATCTACGCCCACGAGAAGACGAATGGCCTGCTCTTGAACGAACAGAACATTCGGAAGGTGCCGCAGAAGGATGTCGACGAATGGGAAGTGGCGATCGACGAACACGAACGCACGACGGGAAAGAAGGCAAGCAGGCGGCCACTCAGCGACGAGGAGATGAATGGGATGATGCAGTACCGGCCGTCTCGATGGTAGGACTTTTGCCGATGCGAGGGCAGGCGGTTGCTATGCGATGCCGACTATGCGGCGATCGTCTGACGCCGTGGCAATTTGGCAATAAAATTGGCGAAATGAAGCGCAGACAACTTGGCGCGAAGATCTGTTGCGGGAGCAGCCGTTGCCCCCCCACGAGCCGGTCTCGCCTCACGCGAGCTGGGTCCGGTCCGAAACGGGACCGAAGAGGCGGAATGGGGCCAATAGACTCTCCTTCAGCGTCGGGCCGCCGCCAGTGGCCTCGCAAAGCAGGAACGTTGCATCATCCAGCATCAGGTTGTCGGCCGATAGGCTCTCGATCCGCTCGATTAGAGCGGGAATGACGTCCGCAGGACGAGCGATGTTTAGCTCTCGGACGATCTGCAGGACGCCCTCTTGTCCGAGTTGGCGACCATCGCTGCCCTGCGATTCAGTCACGGCGTCGCTGAAACAGAGCACCAGGTCGCCAGATTCCAGATTCACTTTAAGCTGACCGTAATTCGTTTGGCTGGCGACGCCGAGCGGCAAATCGGTGAGGCCTCGAGCCGAGCCAGCCTCGTTCGCAAGTTCCTTCCACTGGGATGCGTTGCGACGAAACACCAGCGGCGCTGGATGGCCGGCATTGCAGAGCGTCAGGCTGCGGGTCGGTGCAAAGAACGTGGCGACTAACGCCGTGGCGAACGAATCCTGCTCGCTAAGGTCGCCAAACTGCTGGTTCATTGCCCGGACGAAGCGTGTCTGCCGGATATAGTTCACATTGCGTCGCATCAGGTCGCGCAAGTTCACTGCGAGCTGTGCGACCAGGGCGCCGTGTCCGCTAATGTCGGCCAGCAACATCCGCGTAATTCGCCCAGATGCGCACGAAGAGAGGTAATACACATCCCCCCCGCCCAGCGCCTGACCGTACGGCCGGCTGCGAACCCAAATATTGAAGCCCGGGGTCTCAAACCTTCGATCGACGGCGCGATTGCCGCCCCAGACTTCCATGCATTCCATGCGTTCTGAAACAGGTTCGCTCATAATGAGGGCGTCGCATCGACTGGATGACGTTACTCTTCGGGGTTGGTCGCCAGTTTCCTTGCCAGCTCTTGCTCGATGAGCTCGATAATCTCCGGAGCGTCGGGTTTGGCGCCGGCCCCGAACCGACCGACGACAAATCCTCTGCGATCAACGATGAACTTTTCGAAGTTCCAGCCGATCTTGCCAGCCCCCTTGGGCTTCGCGTCTAGCGACGTAAGATACTTGTACAGTTCGCAGGCGCCCTCGCCATTCACATCTACCTTGTCGAACATGTCGAACGTAACGCCGTAGTTGGCACGGCAAAACTCTTTGATCTCTCGCGCCGTTCCAGGCTCCTGTCCCAAGAACTGATTGCAGGGAAAGCCGAGAATGGCAAGCCCTTGCTCAGCATACTTTTCATGGAGCTGCTGCAGCTGCTCGTACTGACCGGTATAACCGCAGTTGCTTGCTACGTTCACGATCAGCAGGACCTTGCCATTGTATTGCGTTAGATCGATCTCTTCGCCGTCCAACGATTTCATCACGGATCTGAGCACGGTCTCCTCCTGCGGTACTCCCTTCACGGGGGCTGCGCACCCTGTAACAGGCGCGAGGATCAACGCAACAATCAGCAAACCTAGAAAACTTCTCACGGTGAAATTGTCCCATGCCCGTTTTAAACCGACTTGGCGCCATCGTAGAATAACGCCCTCACCCAATGCGGTTCGTGGTTCGGAATAGCTTGGATGCATCGATCGCATGCGTGTTGGCCATCATCATGTTGGCTAAAATCCTAATCGAGCCCCGTGTGGCTAACTTTCAACACTGGAATCGGCCATGCATGGGATAAAGTCCGTGGGTGTTATCGGGGCCGGGATCGCGGGGCTCGCCTGCGCTCAAACCTTGGGCAATGCCGGTGTTCCAGTTACGGTCTTCGAAAAATCCCGGGGAGTGGGCGGACGGTGTGCGACTCGTCGAATCGATTCGACTACTGGCGTTGACCATGGCGCGCAGTACTTTACAGTTCGCGACGCAAGATTTGCCGCCGAGGTCGAGCAGTGGTGTGCCGTCGGCGCCGCCGCACTATGGTTGGGGCGGATCGTTAGTTTGAATTGCGGGGTTGTCACCGAACTTTCAGAGCATAAGGATCGTTTCGTTGGCGTTCCGGGAATGTCCGCAATCGCCAAGTCGCTGGGCGAGAGATTGGATGTACGGACTAACGCCGCCGTGCAAGCGATCAGCCGTAACTACGATGAATGGCATGTGCAAGACGCCACAGGAGCGATGCATGGACCCTTCGATGCGCTGATAATGACGGTGCCGCCGTTGCAAGCACGGGCACTAGTAGGCAGTCATTCGACCGTGATGGCTGAGTCTCTCACGAGTGTCCGCATGACCCCGTGTTGGGCAGTTTTGATGCAGCTAAAAGAGACGCTTCAGGTTCCCTTTGACGCAGCGTTCGTCCACGAATCACCGCTTGCCTGGATAGCCAGCAACGACAGCAAACCGCAGCGAGAGACCGGGAACTGCTGGACGCTCCACGCGACCGCGGACTGGTCAAGCGGACATCTTGAGCAATCAGCCGACGACGTGACGCGAGCTCTAGTTCATCAGTTCTGGCATGTGATTGCGCAACCCACGCAGCTGCCCGAGTTCGTCGCGGGGCACCGGTGGCGATACGCGATGCCGATCGACCCATTGCCCCAGCGATTCTTGCTCGACCCGCCGATTCGCCTCGCGGCGTGTGGCGATTGGTGCGGGGCTCCACGAGTTGAAGGGGCGTATTTGAGCGGGCTCGCGACGGCCAACGCCTTGCTCAATAGCGGGTGAATGCCACTGCCGCGCTCAGGACTCGCACTTGGCCTCTTGGCGACATTCATTGGCTCGTACTGAGGTAATTCACGCATATGAGATTGTCGGGGGCCACAGCTTGAGTACGAAATTGAATGCTGCCCAAAACGCACAACGCTTTACCGCCCACGGCAGCGGCGACTGGGAACTATTTTTGGCGGCATTCCAGTGGGCCAAGGGCTTCGCTACGCGTCTCTCTTCGAGACGCGCCAACAAACGACCCTATTGCGGTGACGCCAGCCGAGTGCCCTAAACTCATTCGATCGTGAGGAACCTCTGATTGCGCCGAAAGTCGGGTGTATTTTCGGAATGATGCGCGGCTGCCAATTGCGTGCGTTCTGGCCTTAACCGGATCTAGGCGTTCGGCGGCCTGGCGTGCCAATGGACCCAATTGAACAGGATTTGAGATGCGACAACCAGGATTCACATTGGCATCGCTGTTGTTGCTTGCCGCAGTGCAGCTTCTCGGCGGCCCACCGTGGACTGCGTTGTATGCGATCGCGATTGTCTCCGTGGTCTTCACGGACTGTCGAACCAGCAGCCTTGCTCTGATTGCCTCGAGTATGGCCTGGGTTGTTCTCTCGCGACTGACCGCCAACCGTCAGCTCTTCTTTCCCTTCACGATGTCCCTGGCGAGCATCGTGTTTGTGCAGCTGTGCGACCGGACCTTCTGGAGGGGTGTGTTTGGGGGGATAGCCGTGTTGGCCGCCTTCTTTTTCGTGCGAATACAACAACACGCGTCCGCGCGCGTGCTCTTTATCGAGTTCATCGTCGCCACCTCGATTCTGGGATTCGCGATGATTGCATACAGTTTGAGTCCCCGGCACCTATTATCGCGGATCGTGATTACCATCGTGGTCTCGCTGCTGGCCTTCTTCAGTCTCCTCATTTGACAGGTGCCTTTAGTTTCAACGGCCCTTCGATCGTCCCCGCCCGCGGGCTTGCGTGCCAGGTGCTTGTCTGCTCAATCTCAATAACTCATCCGTACTGCGGCACTCCCAAAATACCACCCGTACTGACAAGCGCGGACATTCTCAAGAACCCGTACGTTTGATGGCACGGCCCGGGCGATCCGGAAACTCATCCACGCCTCGGCATGAGACTCTGCGGTGGTGATGGCAGAATAATCGCGTCGTCAAACGAAACGAGTTTTGGAGAACCGAATGCCAGGTGTGAGAAGCGCCGCAAAGGAGCTTGTGTGGCGTGGCTCCGCCCGTGAGGACTTTATCAAGGAACGATTCGGACGGATGGACTCGCTCAGCTGCAGGTAGTGGTGCGATCATCACATCGTTTGATCCACAATCCGTACCACAGCCTGGAGGTCGGCAGGTTGCGCCTACGATGGATCGCAGCGACTGGCCCATGTGGAGCGGCAGTTCCTAAGCCGGGTAAGCCAGTCGGCCTTGGACGTCCTCGCGATCTTCGCCGTTTACACACAATCGTGCCAGATCAAAAAAAGAGAGCCAGGCGAGCTCAATGGCACCCAAGATCGACAGCTGTTGTTTTCACTAGCCGGCTCCGGGCGCCGCAATCTTGGCGATCGCCACGTGGCTGTTATCATCGCTGTAGGGGTCGGGAGGGCGCCCACGAACTAAAACTCCCGCATTAGGAGCGGTCACCATGATTCACATCCACAGTGAAATAGCGATTCGCCTCTGCCTTCTCCTCTGCTGGTGCGGACTTTTCCCTGCTTCAGCCCTTGCTGCGGACGATTCACGTTCCGGAGCAGAGGAGGTCTTCCGAACCATCATCCGCCGTCAAGGAGATGACAAGGTTCACACCTACCGCATCCCGGGGCTTGCGGCGACCCCCACCGGTACGCTGATCGCCGCCTTCGACGTCCGCCACAAGAACGCCGGCGACCTCCCCGGCGACATCGACATCGGCATGATCCGCAGCACCGACAACGGTAAGACGTGGAGCACGATGCAGGTCATCCTCGATTTTGATGGCAGGGAGAAGGGCGCGGCTGGAAATGGTGTCGGCGATCCCGCCGTGTTGGTGGATTGGAAGACAGGCCACATCCTGGTCGCAGGCTTATGGTCGCAGGGCAACCGTGCTTGGAACGGCTCGGGCCCAGGATTGAGTGCCGGCGAAACCGGTCAGTTCGTGCTAACTCGCAGCACTGACGACGGCAACACATGGTCGAAGCCGATCAACATCACCAAGAAGATCCGTGGCCGCGACCCTAAGTGGCGACTCTGCTTCAGCGGTCCAGGCAACGGGATTCAGCTTCGGGACGGGGCGCTCGCGTTCGCGGCACAATTCCGCGATGCGGAAGGCGTGCCCCACTCCTGCTTCATCTTTAGTTCAGACGGCAGTGACTCCTGGACGATCTCGCCGCCAGCGATCGCCGCCAAGCCGCCGACCAGTGAAGCGCAAATCGCCGAACTTGCCGACGGTGCATTACTGCTGAGCATGCGCGACGAATCTCACAGCGGTAAACGGGCATGGGCCAAGTTCACCTGGAAGGGCGACCTCTCCACAGGAAAGTGGAGTGAACCGTGGTTCACGGCGCCAGATCCAACCTGCATGGCGAGCCTCGTCAGGCACCCTAAAGGCCCGCTTCTCTTCTCCAACCCCAACTCCGCCAGGGAGCGGGTCGCCCTGACGATCCGCACCAGCACCGACGACGGCAAAACGTGGTCGGACGGCAGACTGCTCGATCCAAGACCGTGCGGCTATTCATGCCTGACGGTGTTGAAAGACGAAAGCATTGGCGTCCTGTACGAGTGCGGCGACAAGAGCGACATCGAGACGCTAACCTTCGCCAGGTTTCCACTGACCTGGGTCGACGGGCCCGAGGGCAAGCGCTGACGCCTACCAAAACCTCTCGAAACTAAACTTGTACCTGCCCCGGAGTCAGCGCCCATTTCATCGCGGATAGGCCCCACTAATAGCAGCGGGGGCGACGCCCCAGATCATCGAACGCGCAAATCGGTGGAAGCATGCTGAGCCAGAACGGTTCGCTTCGATGGCGAGGATAAGTCGGTAGCTTTAAGGATAGCGGCGCCTCAATCAACCCGGGACTGATCCCACGGGGCTCCGATCGCGGAACTGAAATGGAATGAACCGTCCGGGCGCCGGATTGGCGAGAGCTTCTAAACAAAGAAGTCGGGAATCAGATCGCTGCCCGGCGTGAGCGAATACTCGTCGAGTTCGGTCATGCCGGCTGCTTGCAATACTTCTTCATCGACGAAGAAGTTGCCCGTGCATTCGCGACTATTCCGAGTCAACAGTAGGTAGGCTGCATCGGCCATGATACTCGGCCGCCTGGAACGTTTCACGACGTCGTCGCCACCGAGCAGGTTTTGAACGGCTGCCGTTGCAATCACTGTTTTAGGCCACAGGGCGTTGACCGCGACTCCTTGCTTCTGAAACTCTCCGGACATGCCTAAGACGCACAGACTCATGCCAAACTTGGCCATCGAGTACGCCAGATGCGGAGCGAACCACCGCGTTTGCAGATTGAGCGGCGGCGAGATGTTTAGCATGTGCGGATTCGGCGCCTGGATCAAATAGGGTAGGCATGCCTGTGAGCACAAAAACGTGCCACGGACGTTGACGTCGTGCATCAGGTCATACCGCTTCATCGGCGTGTCGAGTGTGCCGCTTAGATGAATGGCGCTCGCGTTGTTAATCAGCACGTCGATGCCGCCGAAGGCCGCCACCGCCTTCTCGACGGCTGCCTGCACCTGATCTTCGAAGCGTACGTCGCACGCACACGCCAGCCCGTTTCCGCCGGCTTGGTTTATTTCCTCCACGGCGGTGTGGATGGTGCCCGGCAAGCGCGGATCTGGTAAGTCTGTTTTTGCCGCCACGACAATGTTAGCCCCGTCGCGTGCGGCTCGCAGCGCCATCGCCAACCCGATGCCGCGGCTGCCGCCGGTAATAAACAGCGTCTTGCCCCGCAACGTTTCCGTCACTTCGCCTCCAATTGACGGTTGAACCAGTCTGACATGACTTTCACTTCTTCATGCATGGTGAGCCATGGGTGGCCGCCCCCCTTTTTGACGATGAGTTCGGCGGGAACGCCGGCTCGTTTCAACGCGTCGAGCATCCGCTGCGATTGCTGTAGCGGGACGACCGGGTCGGCGTCCCCATGAATCAACAGGAACGGGGGCGATTGCGGCGTGACCAGATGTGCCGGCGAAATCGCTTTAAGCGCCTGCGACACTTCCAAGTCCGACTTCTCGCGCAGTCCTTCGGGAAATGCCAATCGACGGACCACTTTTCCAAAGCCGTCATCCGCTCGCGCATCGACGACATGGCCTCCATAGTCCAAAAAATCGGTCGGTGGAAAAAACGCCGCCACTGCCCTCACGTCGCTCCCGATGGCCGAGGGTTCATCGTTACTGGTGGATTCTTCAGAAGTCGCCGTCACAGCGGCCAAACATGCAAGATGCCCCCCGGCCGAAGCGCCCATCAGTCCCAACCGGTCGGGATCGATGTGGTACGCGTCGGCGTGGCCCTTCACCCAGCGGATGCCTTCATTGAGGTGATCGATCATTTCGAGAGCGCTGAATTTAGTGATCGAGCCCGGGCGGACGGCGAACACCGTGTATCCTTCATTACAAAGTATCTGAAACACTTGAGCACGGGTATGATCGCGAATCTTCCCGCGATCGGAATGCCAAGCGCCACTCACCACATCGACGATGCCGAGCCCATTGCCATCGCTGCGGGGAGTGAACACGTCCATCACCAAACCCACTCCGTCCGCTTCGCCGTAGACGATGTTTTCGTGCTGTACGTAAAGTGCTTCTTGTGCCGCAGCCATCGGTGCGAGCAGACACGCCGTGACCGAAACGAAGGTCAGAATTCGTTCGAGTTGCATCTCCGTTATCCTTTCCCGCTCGATGTGCTAGCGGATGTCAGACATTTTGAGGGATGCTGCGCACCCGTCTCGACCAGAAGCGTCCTATAACCACACTGCTTCTTTTCGTTCATCTCAAGGACCTGCCTCAATGCGCGAAACCCACGCCCGTTTTCTTGACGACTCCAATAAAATCAAGAATTTCGGGGAAGCGGCGGTCGAGCGTTAGTGCATCATCTGTTCTGTAAATGCCACGGTAGGCCTTAGCGAGCTTCTTGAACGGGGCGGGCCAGTACGTTTCCTATTCGTTGTGTTCAAAGTAAAGAAGGAAAGGACGCATGCCCCGCCAACTGGAATCTACCGCACTCGACGCCGTTGTCCAACTGCTCGCTGAGCAAGGCTTTTGACGGCATGGCCCAGGCCATTGAGACGCTGATTTACGAAGCGATGAAGCTCCAGCGGAGCCAAGGCTCTGCGGGCCGAGCCGTACCAGCACACCTACGAGCGTCGCGGCCACGCCGGTGGTTCTTGGGATCGCCGGGCCAGCATGCGCCGAACTTCTCTTCGCTTTCCCTCCGCGCGCAAGTTCGACATTGATTGATAATCAGTGGTTTGCGTCACATCCAGGCAATAACTGCAGCCTCAGCGAATTGTTGCTCGGAGATCCGCCTCTTATCGGACAAAGGTGGCGCTGCTGACGAGCGTCGCGTGGTCCGTCACGACGTCGGCCGGTTTTTGTGACAGCAAGACAGGATCTGGGTGAAACGTGAGTAAGGCGTGGACGGCGGCTTTGAATTCCTCAACGTAGGCGGCTTGGTCTCTTGACGCAGGCGGGCGTTGGCGTCGTTTAGCTGAGCGAAGCTCGCGGTCGATCTTTCCTAGGCTTGTCCATCGCCGATTGTTCCAGTCCCGGTAGACGCGCCACCAAAGAATTCAGGTTCAGCCTTGGTGGGTGCATTTCGTTTCGCTGTGAATTTGTCGTCGGACGTTTCAGGTCACCCTGCACCCTAACCGGCGTTGTTCGTCCAAATTTAATCATCTTTGCTTTTCTTGAGCTGAGGCTGGGTAGGCTGGCCCTGAGGTGATTCCGATCGGTGAATCGACCTATCGGATTTGTTCTGCGGGTTTTGTCGTTCATCCATGGCTGCCAGTGAAGCCGCGAACGCAACGAGGTGCCGTAGGGTGTCGCAGTACGCGGCATAAGTCATCTGTTGCCTGATCTCTGCGGTCAGTGCGCGCCCGCCTACGACGACTGCCGCACCGGTTTCTGTCGCCGCACGATACAGACCGGAGTACTCGTCCAAAAACGCCGGAATGGATTCAATGCAGGAGACGCTAACCCAGAGCAAACGGGGTCGATTGTCGCGGACGGCATCGGCGAGCGTGGTGGCAGGCAGCTGCGTACCGAGGGAGGTGGCCTGCCAGCCCAGCTCGCGCAGCACAACCTCTATCATCGCAGTCGGCAGTCGATACGGGTCGCATTCCAGCGTACCGCCGACTGCCGTGGGGGCTTCTGCATTCGGAGTCCGCATTGCCATGCGGAGCTCGTGCAGCATCTTCAAGCCAGTTTCGCAAGCACGTCGCTCGCGATAAATAATCAGTTCGCCGCACTGCCAGCGTTCACCAATGTCGTGCAAAGCAGGGGCAAGTACTCGATCGCAAATGTCGCAGGCGGATTGCCCTGCAAGATACAGGTCGAACACGATCCGCCGACACTGCTCTTCGTCCCCGGCAATCAGCGCCTCACGAATCTGATCGCGGGCCCTTTCAATCACTGTGGTTCCCTGCCCAGTGTTCGAGGGAAGCCCCAGAAGCTCGGGGCGAAGAAGGTGCTGCCCCGACTGTCTGAGGAACTGAAACACATCGTCGATTGCCAAGCGTCGATGTCCGCCCGCCGTGCGGACAGCGGTCAACAGGCCCCGATCGCACCAGCGTTTGAGGGATGACTCGCTAACGCCAATGGCTTGAGCAACTTGCTTAGGAGTAACGAGCATATTTGTGAACGGCCCCGATCGCCACGGATCGCTTAAAGAACAATTTGAACGAATTATACGCCCAGCGGAAGACACTGTCCATTTAGCCTATTCCTGTATTTATCCCAAAATTTTAAGTTCTTTACCTGCATTGAGTTGAGGGGCTTTGCTCCACCCGGCTGAACGATTTGGACGAATACTTATTGACCGGCGCGGCGGGGTGGGAATAACTAAGCGAGAACGTTTTGAACGAATTCTTGGAGGTGGCCGGGTGTTGATCGATGGCCATATTGACTCTCCGGACACAAAGGCGCTAACGCCACGCCGGGTGGCGGCGGCAGTGCCGACGAAGTTCGGCTCGTCGTTCGAATTGCCCAGGCCTGTTGATATCAGTCACTTAAGTTGAAAAGGAGCGTGTTATGTCTTGTGCTTGGAAAAGCTCAGTTGTGTTCGCCGTCGCCGCCGTGCTGTTCTTCAGCTCGTCTGCTGCCATGGCCGGCGAGAAGTGTGCCAAAAGTTCTGTCACCACAGTCAATCATCAGAAGGAAGAAAAGATGGATATCGTTGACACTGCTGTAGAAGCGGGCTCGTTTAAGACGCTGGTCGCCGCCGTGAAGGCCGCCGGATTAGTGGAAACGCTTAAGGGGAAGGGTCCGTTTACCGTTTTCGCACCCACCGATGAGGCCTTCGAGAAGCTACCCTCCGGCACTGTCGAGACGTTGCTCAAGCCGGAGAACAAGGACAAGTTAGTCGCGATCCTGACCTACCACGTCGTCGCCGGAGACGTGAAAGCTGCCGACGTCGTGAAGATCAAATCCGCGAAGACCGTCCAAGGTCAAACCGTCGCGATCGATGCCGCTGACGGCGTGAAGATCAACGACGCTAACGTTGTGAAGGCCGACATCGACTGCGGCAACGGCGTGATTCACGTGATTGACGCCGTTTTGATTCCCAATGAATAGTCCGTGCGATCTGAGTCACGGCTGACGGACGTCTGCCAGCCGTGACTCTTTCTTCGCTTCACTCAATTGTAACATCGAAAATAGGCGTCAGCAGGCTAAGAGCTCGGCAAGTCCGAGGAGAAGCTACGTGCAAGCTTTCATCAACAGTCGCCGCCTACAGCGACGCAGTTCGTTACACGAACTGAGGCCTGGATGGTGCAACTGTTTGGTCGACGCTCATTGCCCGCCGCACGTGATTCGATTCCCCTCCCTATCGCTCATGGCTAGCTGACGAGCGAAGTTAACAGAGGAAATAAAGCATGAGGAGCGTCAAGACTGCGAAACTCCTGATTATAGTCGCCGCTGGCCTGTCCTTCTTGTTCTCGGTCTACCTCTGGTTCTCCGTTGACAAGGACCAAGGCGCGTTCGTGGGACTCTGGGTGCCGTCCATATTGTCTTTCGGCGCCTTACTCACCAACGGCGGAGGAGGGCATGAGTGATTGGATAATCTTTCTGGTCGGTTGTTTTGCGACCCTGCTGTGCGGAGTTGCGACTGCGATTCTGCTCTATGCGGTGAACAGCGATACCAAAGATTAATCGCAAAGCCTCTCACAGACATAAGTTTGTCTTGAAGACAATTGCGGTGCGCCATCACTGTCACGAAAGGTTGGACAACAGATAAGGATCTCGAAAAATATCGTCGTCGTTGTTTGGGCAATCGAGGCCGTCGAGTCAAGACTGGCATTGAAGCCCCCAAGGAAACTCACGTCGTACGCGCAGAAATCGGCGCCCGTTCCTATTGATCTCGGAGGAATGCTTTGAGGCCGGACTCGACCTAACTGGGATGGTAATATTCCATTTAATTGCACTCACTATTGTTTAGGAGCTTTCAATGTCCGCAGACCACACGACCAACTGGCCAGATCTCGCACTGGGGTTGTACGAACGACTGACCGGCAAGAACGCAGAAATCTCGTATGAATTCGTCGACATGTACATCAAGATCCCCAGCGGGACTGGTCCGCAGGCTGAGCACGCCGAATGGGTCTTGAGCGGGACGATGAAGATCCGCACCTCGGATCAGGGTCAAGTCCCAAACTGAGTTTGGTCGGCCGTCTGCATGGTGACATAGATGGTCGGCCGGTTAGTCTTGTTGCCGAAAATCGTAAATTGACGGTTGCCGCTGACAATCTCAGGACATTGCTTGCGCTGAGGCGCACATGGAGGGCAAGCCTGCTACCTCTCCAGTGCGTATTTGAGCGGGTCGGTATTCGTGTGCAGATTCGATCGCGGTGGTTTGGTTTGAAGGAAGTGTTCCCTAACCCTCAATATCTGATCAGTTTGTTGCTCCCGCGCGGGTGAACCATGCCAATTCCTGGAGGAGCGCGAGAGCCGAGCAGCTCGCCGATCTTCGTAACCGGAGCCACTGGTTATGTCGGCGGTCGACTTGTCCCCGCACTGCTGGCAGACGGTTACTCGGTTCGTTGCTTGGCCCGTGAGCCCCGCAAACTCAGCGAGCGGCCATGGCGGTCGGACCCGAATGTCAGTGTCGTTGCAGGCGACATGTCGGAGCAGGACGAGCTTGTTGGGCAACTCCGGGGATGCAGTGTCGCGTACTACCTCGTCCACTCGATGGAAGCCACTGGCGGAGTCTACGCGGAGCGTGACCGCCAGCTGGCAACTAGTTTTTCGGAAGCGGCTGCAAAAGCGGGCGTTGGAAGGATAATTTATCTCGGCGGGCTTGGCGAAATGGGCGCCGGTCTCAGCCAGCACCTTCGTTCACGCCGGGAGGTGGAGGAACAACTTGCTTCGACCGGCGTGCCGGTGACCTCGTTTCGCGCCGCAATGATTATTGGAGCCGGGTCGGCTTCGTTCGAGATCCTGCGTTACCTTGTCGAGCGACTACCGGTGATGGTCACGCCGGCCTGGGTCAAGACGGAATCCCAGCCCGCCGCAATCGCCGACGTTTTGTACTGGCTGGTGCGCTGCCTGAGCGTGCCCGAGACGACGGGCCAAACGCTGGAAATCGGCGGGCCTGACGTGCTGCCTTACAGCGATTTGATGCGGATCATGGCGGAAGAACTGCATCTGCCCAAACGGTTGATCGTCCCCTTGCCCGTTCTCACGCCACGGCTCAGCTCTTTGTGGATCAGCCTGGTGACGCCGGTGTCATACCGCATTGCCCGTCCGCTCGGTGAGGGGCTGAAAAACCGCGTCGTCGTGACCAACGACACAGCGCAGCGACTGATGCCGCACCAGCCTCTGCCTGTGCGGGAAGCGATTCGCCGATCGCTCCGGCAAGTCGAAGCGAACGAGGTGGAAACACGTTGGTCGGCCGCAGGTCCGATCCCTGGCGACCCTCAGTGGGCCGGTGGAACTGTATACACCGACCAACGGACCGTGCTGATCCAAGCCGATCCGGGTTCGGTTTTCGCTGCCATCTGTCGAATCGGCGGTGGCCATGGCTGGTATGCGGGGGACATCCTTTGGTGCATCCGGGGCTGGATGGACAAATTGGTCGGAGGCCCAGGGCTTCGCCGGGGGAGGCGGAACGCCGATCAGGTGGAGTTCGGAGAAGCGCTCGACTTCTGGCGCGTAGTCGGCATCGAACGTAACTGTTCACTGTCACTCCTGGCCGAAATGAAGTTGCCAGGCACTGCGATGCTGAATTTCGAACTCAAGCCGGAAGAGGTCCCGGGGCGAACAACGCTCGCGATGACGGCGAGGTTTCGACCGAAGGGACTACTTGGCATTTTGTACTGGTACGCGGTCCTCCCGCTACACAACATTGTGTTTGGTGGAATGCTTAAAGGTATTCGTACGGTCGCTGAGTCGAGTCGTCGCGGACAGGGAACCAGCAGCACCGATTCGTCTCCACACTCTGCCGGTGCGCCAGGATACGGCCGCGCGCGACTTTGGCTGGGCATTTCTGCGGTCGGCACGTTCGTGACGCTGACGACTTTGGGTCTACTTTTAGGTCTGCCGGGGCAGATTCAGCAACACATCGACTCGACGATCTGGGGACAAGCCCGCGGTCTTTTGGGGTTTGTACTGATCTACGCGGCGATTCAGTTGCCGTTTGACCTGCTTGGCGGCTACTTACTGCCCAAGCGTTTCGGCCGGTCTCACCAGCAATTCCCACGCTACCTTCTTAGCCTCGCGCGCGGCGTGACCGCGCACGCAGCAATACTGTTCCTCACCGCTATGGCAATCATGTTGGCCGGACGTTGGGGAGGGATTGTCGGAACCGTGGTGGCCGGCCTCTTAATAAGTCTCTTACTGCTCCGGAGGTGTGTGACGATCGCAAAGCTCATAGCCCCGCTTCAGTTGACACCGATTGACCGCACATCTGTCGAGACGAGTGGTGGCCTTCCGATCGCTGTAGTCCAAAGTAGCGACGAAGGATTTACTGGGGCCGTCGTTGGGGTGTTGCGGCCACGCCTGCATATTGTGCCGGGACGGTGGCGCGAGGTGCTTGGCGCCGAGGGGTTCGGAGTCGCGATGAGTCGACGTTTGCTGGCGGTCAAGACCGGTAGTTGGAGGCGCGGACGGGTCGTTGCCGTTTTGTTCACGCTGACCGGTCTCGCGATTGCTGCCTGGCTGGTCGGATCGACGCGGTTGGGAACTGCCGGCGGCACGATCGAGTTCAGTCTTTGGTTCACCTTGTGGTCGTTCGTCGGGCTGTTGATGCTGCCGACGCTGAACCGGCGCGGCGTGATCGAAATTGATGAATGCGCAAAAATCGAGGGACATTCGCCCGCGACGCTGCGCACCACGACACGTCTTCTCGACGACCTGCAGGACGGAGAACGGATCAGGCCGGCGCTCATCGAGACCATCTTTCACCCTATCCCCAGCGTGCAGAACCGGCTGGACGGACCGCGAGCGAAGGGCCGCATCGGCTATTGGGACGCGGCGCGTAGCTCCGTCTATCTGAGTCTCGCTGGATTGGGCCTCCTGGGCCGTGCCGTCCACTGCAACTGTGGAAGGCCGGCACTGTGGGTGTTTCTGCCCACCGACTAAAGCAGCTTTCGGAACTCAAGCATGCGTTTCTCACAAAATGAGATTGAGGCCGCCCGCCGTTTGAAGGAACTGGGACTCACCTGGTACCCTGCGCCTGGCCAGTTCGTTTTTGACGAAGAAGGCGTGATCGAGCAGCATTCGCCGTTTCAAGAGCGTGCCTATTTCATCCTTGATTTGAAGCACTTCTTACGCCGAACAGGCTCTGTGGACCGCTTGAAGAGCGTCCTGTTCTGGCTTCCCACTTGGCACGAAGCACGAGAACTTTTACGGTTCCAGGGGGTCGGGGAAGGGGAAGTCGCGGATGCACTGCAAGATGCCCGGTCCATCGAGAGCAGGAGTGAATTATCGACGCTCTACCGGCTGCTCGAAACAGGGCTGAAACGAGATTCGAGCGCCCGAGACATGAATCCTCTCGAAAAGGTTTCAACATGACGCTGCCCGATAGCAATCTCACAGCTTCCTACCTCGTGATCGGCGCTACGGGCGGTATTGGCGAGAGTTTATCTCGCCGGCTCGCGTCGAGCGGCGCGCGATTGATGCTTGCCGGCCGTGACGTTGAGAAGCTGCACATGTTGGGCGACGAACTCCAGGCGCCGGTTTACCCGCTCGATGCAACGCGCTTTGCGGAGGTCGATGCCTGCGTCGAAAAGGTGGGGCAATTACATGGTCGACTCGACGGCGTGGCCAATTGCGTCGGCTCGTTGCTCCTCAAGTCCGCGCACTCAACGACTGAGGCCGAATGGTCATCCACAGTCGCGGCGAATTTGACCACGGCGTTCGCGGTCGTGCGGGCCGCCGCCAAAGCCATGGTGACTGCGGGCGGCTCCATTGTTCTCGTATCATCGGCCGCGGCCCGCATCGGCCTGGCGAATCACGAGGCCATTGCCGCCGCCAAGGCAGGCGTCATCGGCCTGACTCTCTCGGCAGCCGCCACCTATGGCCCACGCGGCATCCGGGTCAACTGTGTGGCTCCCGGCCTGGTCAGCACCCCTATGACCGCCCGACTAACGTCCAATGAGGCTTCTCTGAAGGCATCGACGGCGATGCACGCTCTGGGGCGAATCGGGCAACCTTCAGACGTCGCAGCAGCCATCGAGTGGCTACTCAGCCCTGAGCAGAGTTGGATCACGGGTCAGGTACTGGGGATAGATGGCGGATTGGGCTCAGTCCGCTCACGTTGACTTGTGGAGTGCCTCATGAACGCTGCCTCGGAACGAAATAACACGCCTGCCTGGGCAAGCTGGTGGCTCGTGGCCGCAGGCGTCTACAACCTGCTGTGGGGCGCCCTCACGATCGGGTTTCCTCATTTTCTGTTCGATCTCGCCAGCATTGAGAGGATCAACTATCCCGAGATCTGGCAATGCGTGGGAATGATTGTTGGCGTTTACGGCATCGGCTATCTCATCGCAGCGAACGACCCGCGAACTCATTGGCCGATCGTGCTTATGGGGCTGCTGGGGAAGGTGCTTGGCCCAATCGGGTTCGTCGCGGCTCTGCTGCGCGGGACGTTTCCACCGCTATTTGGGTTGACAATATTGACCAATGATCTGATTTGGTGGATTCCGTTCGCCATGATCCTTTGGGATGCGGCCAAACACCGGAGCGGTGATCGGCGACCGGCCCCGGCGGTGTGCTCGCACTACGTTAAGGAAAGCAGAATCAACGCGTCGCCGGAGGTTGTCTTTCAGTTTCATGAAAGCCCCGAAGCCTTGCGGCAATTGTTTCCACCCTGGGAGAATATGGAGGTGGCCGAATCGGCCGGTTCTCTTCTACCTGGCAGCAAGGTGGTATTGCGCGGGCGTGTGGGCTTGTTGTCGATTCGCTGGGTTGCCGTGCACACCGAATACGAGCCGCCTCGCCTATTTTCGGATCGCCAGGAATCTGGCCCGTTTGCCTGGTGGTATCACCGCCATCGATTTCTCGATGATGGCGAAGGTGGAACCATCCTGCGGGACGAGGTTGAGTACCAGGCTCCGTTGGGTCTGATTGGGAACGTGCTCGGCGGTTGGCTGATTCGCTGGAAACTTGAGCGGATGTTCGCCTTTCGCCATGAGACGACGCGGCGACTGATCGAGTCGAGGGAGTGGACCGAAACCGGCGATCGCGCCTCCATCGTCTGAGGATAGAATAAAGTGACGCATGACGTGGTGATTGTTGGTGGCGGCCTGGCCGGCCTCTGTTGCGCTCTCCAGCTTCAACAGCGTGGCGTTAGTTTTCTGCTTCTGGAGGCATCCGACCGCGTCGGTGGCCGAATCCGTACCGACATTGTTGATGGATTTCGCCTAGATCGGGGCTTTCAGGTTTTTCTGACCAGCTACCCGGAGGCGATGCGAGCGCTCGACTACAAGGCTTTACAACTAAGACCCTTCGTCGCCGGCGCCCAGGTGCGCCATCGAGGAAAATTCCATCTCCTAGCCGATCCATGGAGGAGGCCGTTTGCCGCGATTCGTTCCTTGACTTCGCCAATCGGTTCACTAGCCGACAAGTGGCGTGTGGCGCAGCTGCGGTCCAGGTCGTTGAAAGGTATCTTCGAGGACCGATTCAGCGAACCCGAAACGACGACTCTCAAAGCACTGCAAGACTTCGGCTTCTCAACCTCCATGATCGAACGCTTCTTCCGGCCCTTTCTGGGAGGCATCTTTCTGGATCCGGAGTTACAAACGTCCAGTCGGATGTTTCACTTCGTCTTTCGCATGTTCTCGCTGGGCAATGCTTGCCTGCCTGCGGAGGGGATGGAAGTTATCCCGCGACAACTGGCCTCCGCTTTGCCGCTGTCCAGCATCCGTCTCGGAACGCGCGCGGTGCGTGCTCAATTGGGCTCGGTGGTCCTTGAGTCGGGCGAGACACTTAATGCTCGGGCTGTCGTTGTGGCGGCGGACGGTGGAGCCGCAGCGCAGCTTCTCGGTGATGGTATTTCCTCTGTCGGTCAGGGCGTCACCTGTCTTTACTTCGCCGCGCAGCGTCCACCTATTGAACAGCCCATCCTCGTCCTCAACGGGGAACGACGCGGCCCGATCAATAACCTATGCGTTCCGACGCTGGTCGCTCCTTCGTACGGCCCGGGCGACGCCAGCCTGGTGTCGGTGACGGTGCTCGGCATCCCCGAGGACGCGGACCGACTTCTCACCCAGGTTCGCGAACAGCTTGGGGACTGGTTTGGACCTGCCGTTAAGGCTTGGCATCACCTGCGAACCTACCGCATTCCCTACGCCCTGCCGCGGCAGGTCCCGCCGGCACTCGATGCGCCGGAACGCCCGGTTCGCTGGCAGCCGGGCGTATACGTCTCTGGCGATCATCGAGACAATGCCTCGATTCAGGGGGCGATGGTGTCAGGGCGCAGGGCAGCGGAGGCCGTGCTGGAAGACCTCTCATGAATGAAACTCTTCCCCGTCTGTTGCTTTTATCGCACTTCGCGGCGACCCTGTTCATGCTAGGGGTCATTTGGTTTGTGCAGATCGTCCACTATCCGCTCTTCGCCAGCGTGGAGCGTACGGAGTTTCGATCCTACGAGCAGCGGCACACCAACCTGACCACGTGGGTCGTTGCCCCGCCCATGCTTGTTGAAGTGATGACTGCCTTGCTTTTGTTTTGGTTCCGCCCAATAGGAGTCTCGACCTGGCAACTGTCGATCGGTCTGGCTTTAGTGGCCTTCATCTGGCTATCGACCGCGCTGCTCCAGGTGCCATGTCACAACGTGCTACGCCTGGGCTTCGATCCGGTCGTGCATCAGCGACTCGTAGGGAGTAACTGGATGCGGACGTTCGCCTGGAGCGCGCGTGGGTTTCTGGTTGTATGGATGGAGATGTCGTCATTCCGCTGAGGGAACTAGACCGTGAAACCCGATCACGAACGTCACATGCGACAAGCGATCGCGCTTACGGCCAACGTGCCGGAGCTACCTTTCGGGGCCGTCATCGTCCACCGGGAAAGCGGGGATACTGCGTCCGCGGGTTGGAATAGATCGAAATCCAATTCCACTCGGCATTGTGGGATCGACGCTCTCAACGCTCTGTTCCGATCCGACCCGACGGGCGATGGCTGTGTCCTCGCTGAGGAGATTGTCCGTGGGAGGCGAGGCTGGCAATGCTAGATCCTCGGGGGGGGCTAAACCTGGTCGTCGACGGTGGATGGACTTCCTGGTAGGGTGGCTATAACGAGCCGAGACTGCCAAGTTGCAATGAGGTTTCTTAGCAACGCGTGATTACGTAAATTCGGGCTACACTGACATAAGGAGCGAGTCGAGGTCTTCTTGCTTGAACAACCGGTAACCGTCGACCGGATGTCGATGCGCAGCGATCTTTCCCCCGTTCTCCCAGTTACGAAGAGTGTTCGGCGAGACGCGGAGGTAGTCTACGGCCGCTGAGATGCGCAGAATATCTTTGAACTTGTCCACGAGTAGGTCCCCGACTTGCCGCGAAGGAGCTGCTAGTCTTGGCGGCCAACCTTACCAACCGTCGTAGTGCTTGTCGATTGGGCGCCAATTGCGTTGGGATCTGGCTTGGGGTCCCCGCTTTGGACTAGCTCGCGAGCAATTTCGTAATTCTCGCAGATAGCTAGCAACTTGATGCTAAGCAGATGCACTGCTTCATTGTGTAATTTCTCGCCCCTACGCACGGGGTTCGTCATGCGGTGGCGATAGCCCCGCGGAGCTTCAGGCTCGTACGCCAGGCTGTCTCGCTCTGCTTTCGTCCCGCCTTTTGGCGCCAGGCGCCACAGGCGCCCTAATTGGCGCCTACTTAATGTAAAATCTGCATGCCGATCGCTTGGCGCCAGAATTGGCGCCGGCATGATTGAGGTAGAGGCCGAACACCATCCCATCTCATCAGAGGTCAGCAGCATGAACTTGTATCTCAAGAAAGAGTCCGAGCGTCTCCAACCGTGGAAAGTCCTGTCGATCGCTTAGCGACCGGAACGAAAAGGCGTTGAAGTGACATTTACGACGGACGGTGACGTTTCCTTCCGTTTTTCAGATGATTGAGTTCGGCATCGGCAGGCGAAGGGCCAAAGCTGCCGCCTTAGCCAGATTCGCGGCGAGTGCTGGATTTGGAGACGCGTGGGACATCTACCGCTTTGTCGCGGGACTTCCGCGGACCATGACCGGCGTCATCTTCGCCGAGGGCACGCCAGTTCCTGGGCTCGAAGCCCCGGTAATGCCGTCGCCTAGCTCAATCATTTCCAAAATGAGATAGATTCTCCATGAACCAGATCATTCAAGATTACGGGCTGGCAGGCGGTGTCACTCAGTCAGACCCTTCACGCCAGCTGTTGGCGTTGTGGCGGCGTAGCCTGTCGTTCGTCTGTCCGCTGCCGTGCATAGCGATCAGATTCTGTGCGGCATCTATTTTGCATCGCTTGGCGTTGTTGGGCAGGCGGCTGCTCATCGTGGTTCAAGCGACGGAGCGACATCCCCGTGGAAAGCGAACGCCTGATCGAAGGCGAACCGACTCGCGCCGGCGAAGCGAAGCATGAAACCGTGACGCTTGACGGAGTCAATTACGATTTCGTACTCATCGACCGAGGCGGCGAATTCGTTGGGAGTTGGCGCTGACCGACATGCAATCGCGGCGACGCTTCCCCGCTGCGGTATCGCGACCCGGGGACGATTCGACTCTG
Source organism: Pirellulales bacterium (assembly GCA_041740115.1). Lineage (GTDB taxonomy): Bacteria > Planctomycetota > Planctomycetia > Pirellulales > Lacipirellulaceae > Lacipirellula. The sequence continues at coordinate 39,306 of JBGSMO010000222.1, read as the reverse complement.
GGCCCGTCATAGCCTTGAAGTGCATCACTTATTGTTCCACGACAAGTCGCGCAAATGATGCCCCTTGGGGGCGATTTTCCGCGCGCGAATGTAGGCTTGCGTACCGAAAAGTTCGGCGGAGATAAGGCGCGGTGATTCTAGAAGCGATCAAAGAGCGCGCAGCGACCCGTCTGGACACCTCCTCGACGGGCCGCCACGCTTCCCCAAGCTGTCCACCCTTGGAGTCAGTGGACAAGCTTGCATTATCTTTGCGGCGATCGTCCCAGAGGCAAGTTGCGTATTGGCGCAATGCTTGCATGGGTAAAAGTAAACGCCCTTTTTCCCGTCAATATATGGAGGAGCCTCGCAATGCCCAAAGGCGACAAAGGCAAGTACAGCGACAAGCAAAAGCGCAAGGCGGAACATATCGCCGAAGGCTACGAAGATCGCGGCGACTCCAAGAAAACTGCGAAACGTAAGGCTTGGGCGACCGTAAACAAAGAGAGCGGCGGCGGCGAGAAAAGCGGTTCGGGACGCGGCAAGAAGTCGAATAAGTCCGCCTCTAAAAAAGGTGGTCGCAAAGGCGGCGCAGCGACTGCCAAGAAATCAGCGAAGAAAAAGAGCGCTAAGAAAAAGTCCGCGACAAAGAAATCGGCCAAGAAGAAGGGAACCAAAAAGAGATCGGCGAAGCGGGCGAAGCGCAAGTCGACGAAGAAAAAGAAATCATAACGCCCACCGGCCTCGGTCGTCCGGGGCGGTATGGCGGCGACCGGGGCCTTTTTGAATGGCCCCTTCATGGGTCACATGCCGAAGGGCAGTTGACCGAGCGAAATCGCCTGGGTGCTGGAGTGCGTCGGGCTGCGCATACAGGACACTTAGCGGGCCGCGGACGAAGCCGTGCTTCAAATTGGCATGTATTTCGCATGCCTCACAACGGACGTTTCACCAACAACAATTATAGGGAGCTATCCATGTCACTCGATAACTTAGAAGATGCGTTCTACGACGAGCTTTGCGACATCTATCATGCCGAGAAGCAGCTGGTCAGAGCGCTGCCAAAGATGGCCAAGAAGGCGTCTTCCGCAGATCTGAAGGCGGCTTTTGAAGCCCACTTGGAGGAAACCGAGGAACACGTCGCGCGAGTTGAGGCCGCCTTCGAAGACACCGGCAAGGCGCCAAAGGCTAAAAAGTGCGAAGCCATGGAGGGACTAATCGAAGAGGCCAAGTCGATGATGGAGGAAGATGCCGAGCCCGAAGTGATGGATGCGATTCTGATTGGGTGCGCTCAGAAGGTTGAGCACTATGAAATCGCGACTTACGGTACGCTCTGCACATGGGCCGAGTTGCTCGGGTATAAGAACGCCAAAAAGAATCTTGGCGCCAATCACGGCGAAGAGGAGAAGTGCGATCAGAAGCTGACGAAGCTCAGCAAGGCGATCAACTTGGCGGCGAAATAGCTTCCTGCCGTCGGGATGCTGACCGGCCTCGCAATGGGGCCGGTCAGCTTTTCTTTTCGCCAGACATCGCCCTCTCTTCTCGCCCGTCAACAAGCCACCTCGCGCTGGGCGGCGGTCCATAGGACGTCGCCAATCTCGGGCCATTCGCTCGGGTCGATCTCGACCTGCATTCCGCTGGAAAGGCGGACGGGGAATTGGAATGGGATGACTATTCTCCTTGTCAGCAATTCGATGCGTTTCACGTCGTCCCTCCTGGGCGCAGGCCATTGAAAAACGCGAAAATAGCAGTGAAGAATTCTCTCATTACGGAGGGAACGATGATGGCGAAAAATCAATCTGATCGACTAGGGCTAGAACTCTTTCTTCAGCGTCTCGAAAGCGACGACGAGAAGCGAATTCCTACGACGCGCAGCGCCGAGGGCGCGACTCTTTATCCCGAACTCGACGCCGACGGCGACCACGTCCATTTCGAGATGGTCCCGATGCAAGGCGATTCGCTGCTGTGGCTGACGATCCGCCGAGGAACGCCTCCGAAGTTGGCGTCGAGCTCGTTGCGGAAGATCGCCGATCTCATCGAGCGGCACGGCGATCGCGTCCTGACGCTATTGCAAGGCGGCGAAGGGTCGTTCAGCGCGACGGGCGAGATGATCTCGGGTCCGCTAAGGCTCGAATACGATGCTCACGGCGACTTGGTCATTCCGAATTAGAGTCGTCAATTGCTTTCATGATTCTGCTTTCATGATTCAACGCCTAACATTTGCTGGACCTCTTGAGCCGGCACAACTCGCTCGCCTTGCGCATCTCCGCTACGTCTACGATCAAGATCCTGGCCCGAGTCGTCGCAAAAGCGGCGGCGGATTCATCTATCTATCCGTATGCGGGGAGCCACTTTCCAATTCCCAAAAGATCGCATATTGAAACGCTGTAAATCCCGCCGCCCTGGCACGGCAAATGCTCTTGCACATCGCCCGGCGGTAAATCCTGGGATTTAAGTTACCCATGCACCAATCGCTTTCCTGGGGACAATGTTGCCCGGACCGCACTTCAGCTGGCTGGCGGTCTGTCTTGACGATCGCCATGCTGGCAGCGGGTGTTTGTTCAAGCGTGGGACTTGCGCAAACGACGCCGCACGCCTCTGGGCCCGCAGAGGAGGCCCAGCCGGCAAGCGAACGAAATTAAATTCGAGATCAAGCGAGGAATTCCGGTGAGTTGGAACTCGGAAACAATTTGCTCAAAGGGGCCGAGGCCGCGTCGCACTAATACTCTCCTGCGGTCATTGCCGAGGCCGACGCATCAGCTCCTCGATCAATAGGTCCTTGGAACAGCGAATGTCCGCTTTGAGTACGGATTCCATCTGCTGGAGCGCGTTGGCGCTCTCTTCACGAGTATTCGCCGCCACGCAATCTGCAGGGACAACAATGCGCAGATCCCGCATGTAAGCGTCGTTCGCGGTGAACAAGACGCAGATATTAGTAGCCATTCCCGCCAAGACGACGGTGTCGGCCTCAAGGTACTCGAGGAGAATCGCAAGCGAGGTGGAAAAGAATCCCGAATGCTTCGGCTTGAGCACATAATAGTCGTCTTCTTGCGGGCGCAGACGTTCGACGATTGGCCGGCCCAGGCACTCGCTTCCTAAGCAATGCGATACATGGACGCTGAAGTCTGACCGCCATTTCCCAAAGTTGTCGTTGACGTAGATCGTCGGCACGCCTTGTTGTTTTAGACGCGCCTTCAACGCTGCGATGCTGTCTGCCATGGGAATCGCGTGTCGAAGCAGTTGATCTCCCTCAGGAAAATCGAGCGCATTGATCACGTCGATTAGCAGCAAGGCCGCGGGACACTTGTCAGGGGCGCTGCCATGAAGATCCTTAGCTTGGCGCTCATTCATGGTACTGTCAAAGTTAGTCGCCAGGCAAAACTGGCGGTCTAAGCGCAGCGAACGCTGCGAGTTAGCGTTCCGACGAGGAGGAGCGGGTGTCGCGACGGCCCAACAAACAGTAAATGAACCGCCGCGACAGAGCTGCCTAAAATCAGTTGGCCGAAGGTGGATTTTCGCCGGTCGTCTCTACCGTCTTCTCCACCGTGATCGTCGTCGACCCTTCTGGCGTCGTGACGGTTTTTTCGGTGGTCGTCGAAGCCTCCTTGCTGCATCCGCTCAGACCAAGCGTCACCGTCCCGAGGACGACCGCCAACGATAGGAGTCGCTTCAGTTTTCTGCCTTTCTAACGCAAACTGCTTGTTTCCGTTGGCCTTATTTGTCTCCCTAGCGGGGCAATTCCAACGGAGCGATTCCAAAACATTGCTAGTTTCATGCCAAATAGTTTGGCGACGTGCCATTGCTCGGTCGATTTCGCGCATCTCCCGTTCGCCGCTGTATGGACGAACTGCGTAACGCAAAGGTTGAATCGTCCGAGACGCGGCGTCTAGCAAGTCACGCGTCAAGAAGCCTCGCTCTACCGCACAGCTAATTCGACTTATCTGATCGCGGGCGGACCGACTGGGTTGCTCGGCTGGCGAGTATGCCCGCTATTGGGATGATTGCCAGTGTGAGAGAATTGGGTTCGGGCGCCGCTCCGGCTGTTGGCATGCTGGCCGTCATGCCGAAGTTGCGTTGCCAGATGAACAGATCGGCGCCGTCGACGAATTGGTCGCCGTTGCCGTCGCCTTGCCAGTGAGTTGCAGCGCCTGCCATGCCGAGACCGGCCTTCCACCGGTCGAGATCTGCGCTATCGACGATTCCGTCCGCGTTAAAGTCGCCGGCGATCGGCGCTGCAAAGAAGTCGCTCTCTTGGCCGACCCAGAGGTTGCTGACCGTGAAGCTTCCTTCGAAGAGGCTCTTGAATTGCAACTGCATGATCAGCGGATTGGCTCCCTCGCCCCCTTCCGCCGACAGCATCCACTGAAATAGAGGGTCGGTGAAATTCCCGACCTCTGTACCACTGGCGAAGAGTGACGCCTGCAGCGTGTTGGCGCCGGCGCCGTTGCCGGAAAGTTTTCCGACGAACAGGTATGTGGCGTCAGCGGCGAAGCCGTCGGTTTGCATGTCCTCGCCCGCGGCGTCGGCTTGGCTGCGGATGCTGAAGTCGGTTTGCTGGCCGTGGAAGGAAAAGTCGTACTGGCTGACGCCGTTGGCGTCCAACATTTGCAGCGAGAGAGTGCGATTGGCGGAATTGAGTTGCGAAGCAAGGAGGCCGGCAGTGTTCTGGCGGACGAGGAACGTCATGTACGTCTCGCTTTGTGCGGCGAGGTCGATCGGCGTCATCAGTTCCGCGTGCATGGTTCGCGGCGCCGTATTCAGCGAATCGAACGCTTCGGCCGAATTCTGATTGCGGAGTGTGACGCTCGTATTGCGGTACTTGTCGGCTCCCGCGCCAGTGCCGGCGAAGGTCAGGACATTTGAATTGTGTTGCGTGAAATTGCCCGTCTCTTCGAGTTGGTTTGAGGCGTTACGCCCAGCTTTCCAGCGACCGTTGAGGCCAATGGCGTTATTGAACTTTTCGAACGAGCCGGTGTAAGCGAGGCGATCAGGGAGCGCGACGCCGAGCGTGTTGTAACGGGCGGCCAGCCAATTGGCGTCGGCCTGATTGACGAAACCGTTGCCGTCACGGTCGCCCTTCTCCCAATTGCCGCTCATGTAGAAGTTCTCGAACTGGGCGGCGGTAGCCGTACCCTTCCAGCCGGGGACGGTTCCCATGTTGTCGGCGAGGGCGTTGGCGTCGGCGGCGTCGACTGTGCCGTCGAGGTTGAGATCGGGGATTTCTCGCTTCACCATCGCGTAGTGGTGGGCGACGCGATGGAGGCTGAGCTTGTTCTTCGCATCATAATGCAGCGTCCACGACATGACGCCCGGCATGTTGCGGTCGAGGGCGAGCTGCACCTTCTCGCGAACTTGCTTGCGGCTTTCGATGTTCCAGGTGCCGGTACGGGAAACGCCGTTGATGTCGTTGATCGTGCCGGTGAACGTGAGAGCGTCGTACGGCAGGTTGGGATTCGCGGCGGCGATCGTTTCCATGCTCACAGTCGCCGGTCCGTCGGCGCCCCAGGTGCCGATGCCGAGAACTAGCTGTTCGTTTTTAAACGCCTTATTGGCTCCCTGACCGGTGAGCGCTAGCTTGGTATTGGCGAACGTCGCGTTCGATGACGCTCCATAATGGTATCCCATAATGAAGAGTTGATCGTAGGCGGCGCGGGCGTCGAAAACGGCCGTGTCGTCCCAATCTGAATCAGCATAGCCGTAGTCGTCGACCGAAACTTCAATGCCGAGAGGATTGAGAACCACCCTTAAGTCTTTGGCCAACTGCGTGTAATTCGACCACTCAACATCCGTATCAGGTCGCTCCCAATCGAGGTTGTACCCCTTCATTTTGTTGGCGACCAGAAAGTTCTTGACGTTGTTAACGAACGTCGCGCGCGTGCGCGAATTCGAAACGATGGCGTTCCAGACGTCATCGACTGTACCGCCGTTGACGGTGAACATGCTCGAGTGGAGAGCAAAGCCGTGCGATGCGGCCGCGCTCTTGAGTGCGTTGATATGACCTGTGGCCGTCGACGTATAGTACAGCGAGCCGTCGGACTTCGGTTGCACGCCGCCGAAGTAGAGAACATCGGAGACGTGATCGTACGATCCGTTCGTGCTGAAGTTATTGATCTGAGTCTGCGTCGCCCAGTTGGGGACGAAGCCCCAGATTCTGAAGTCGGCGGCGTCCCAAGCGGAAACATCGCTGCTTTGAGCCGTGACGCCCTCGACCAGCGCGACGTTCGCTGCGAGTGCGCCGACGATGGCCGCGCATATCAAAAAATGGCGAAAGCGGATGCTCACCAGCAAATGCCTCAGAGAGAAGTTGAGAGTCTGTTCCAACTCTCATAATACTCGGAAGGGCAAGAAAGCTCGCTAGCGCAACAGGGCAAATGCCTCTCGGTTTTGCGGCGGCGTTGCTTCGTTTTGCGAAGCTTTTGGCGGCTAACCGGTCGTACGCATGCCGGTCGAGAGGCCTTTGACCGTGAGGTTGGTAAGATGCTCCAACTCGCCGGGAAACTCGGGCGCCCGCGCGCTGCGTTGGAGCAATTCGACCTGAATCATGTTGAGCGGATCGACATAGCCGTTGCGGATGCCGATCGAGCGTTGCAACCAGGGGACTTCGTCGAGCAACTCGCGGCTGCCGGTGATGTCGAGAATCGCTTGGCGCGAGCGCTCGTACTCCGCGACGATCGTCGCCGTCAGTTCGGCCGCTCCGTCGATGCCGGCGGCGAGTTGGGCGTACTGCTCAAAGACGGTCATGTTCGCTTTGGCAAGGGCGAGCGCGGCGTTGTCGATCATCGCCGTGAAGAACGACCACTTGCGGTACATGTTCGCCAGGACGGCGGCCATCGACGGCTCGGTTGCGGTGAGCGCTTCGCACGCGGCGCCAATGCCAAACCACGCCGGGATCAAGCAGCGGTTCTGCGTCCAAGAGAAAACCCACGGAATGGCGCGAAGGTCTTCAATGCGGCCGCCAGCCTTGCGTTTCGACGGGCGGGAACCGATCGGCAAACGCTCGATCGCGTTGATCGGCGTCGCGGCGCGGTAGAACTCGCCGAAGGCGGAATGATCGACGAAGCGACGGTAAGCGGCGAGCGATTCGGCGCCGAGCCGGTCCATCGCTTCTTGCCACTCCGTCGGCGTCTGCCGGGGTCGACGCGAGGCGGCGGTAAGCGTCGACCAGGCGACCTGTTCCAAATGGCGGTGCGCGATGTAAGGGTTGTCGTACCGCTCTGCCAGCACTTCGCCTTGCTCGGTGAGGCGCAGCGAACCGGAAAACGCTTCGGTCGGCAGCGACAGAATGCTGCGGGCCGCCGGACCGCCGCCGCGGCCGAGGGCGCCGCCGCGGCCGTGAAAGAAGGTGAGCGTGACGCCGAACTCATCGGCGATCTGCTGCAGTTCAATCTGGGCCTGGAACAACGCCCATTGCGCGGCGACGTAGCCGCCATCCTTCGTGCTGTCGGAATAGCCGATCATGATCATCTGTTGGTTCTTCAAGCCGCGCAGATGTTCGCGGTAAGCGGGTTTTTCGAGCATCGCGCGGAACGTTGCCGCGGAGCCCTTGAGGTCGTCGATCGTTTCGAAGAGCGGCACGATCGGCAGCAACAGTTGCGCGTCGCCGCGGTGGCCGCCGTCGACCGCTTCCGATGCGCGCCAGAACCAGAGGACCGACATGATGTCGCTGGGGTACTCGGTCATGCTGACGACGTGTCCCCCCACGGCGCTCATGCCGAAGCGCCGACCGACGCGGCGGAGCAACGCGAAGAGGTCCAGCGTCTCGGTAGCCGCGGGCGAGCGATCGGCCGTCGCCGCAGGGATCGGTCGCCCCAACGTCTGCAGCAATCGATCGCAGCGCGTCGGTTCATCAAGCGTCGCGCCCGGCTCGACGACGCCCATCTCTAGCCACAGCTCATCAATCACCGCGCGGTAGACGCCGGAGTGCTGCCGCACGTCGAGGCGCTCGGTGTGGAAACCGAAAAGCAGAATCTGATCGAGCCACGGCTGGACCTCGACGACTTCAGTGTTGGCGTTGCGAGTTGCCATCAGGGCGGCGGCGATGACGTGAACGTCGGTCCAAAGTTCCTCTGCCGACGCATAGGCGCCTACAGGAAGCGTCGTGGCGTCGGCAGCGAGCGAAACCTCCGCCGTGCGCAGCAGCCGCCATTCGATGGCATGGAGCCATTGACGGTACGACTCCAACGGTCGTTGGACCTTCAATTCCTCCGCCAGCGCCGGATACGCGGCGCCAACGCGGTTGATCGCTGTCACGAGCGCCGGCGGAGGCGGCGTCTCGCGATCGGAGATACTGAGGAACTTCGACAGCAGCCCGCACGTTTCTAGATGGAGATCGATCGCTGTCGCCCGGAGCCGTTCGAGCGTCTGCCGCGTGATGTCCGGTGTGACGAACGGATTGCCGTCGCGATCGCCCCCCATCCACGAGCCGTAGCGAATCAGCGGTGGATCGTGCTGCAGGCGGACGTTGGGATAATTCTCTTCGAGCGCCTGTCGCAGTTCGTCGATCAGCGCCGGCGCCTCTTCCCACAACACCGGCAAAAACGCGAGTCCGCGGGCGACTTCGTCGAGCACCGTCGGTCGCCGCGGACGAATGAAGTCGGTCTGCCAGAGCATTTCCATTTCGCTCTGCAGTTGGCGATTGATCCGCGCTTGCTGCCGCGATTGCCCTTGTTGGGCGTCGCGTTCGGCGAGCGTGTGATGAATCCGCCGCAAGATCCGTCGTACCGAGCGCCGCTTCGCTTCGGTCGGGTGGGCCGTGAGCACAAGCTCAATCGCCACGCGATCGACCAGCGTTTGCACTTCAGACGCCGTCAGCCCGCGGCTCTTGAACGCGGCGATCGCGTCGCGGATCGATTCCTTGCGAGGTTCGGGATACGACGCCTCTTCGCGCTGCTGCAGGGTCCGAATCCGCTGCCGGTCCTCGGCGAGGTTGGCAAGTTCCAGAAAGATGCTGAAGCTCCGAATGACAACCTTCAGTTGGGCCTCATCGAGCTCAGCCAGCAGCGCCTTGAGTGCCGCCCCCGCCTCGGCGCTCCCCTCGCGCATCGAACGAGCCAAACCGCGAACGCGCTCCACCAGTTCCAGACCGTCGTCGCCCGCAAAGCGCGTGATCGTGGCGCCGAACATGCGACCCAAGTCGTCGATCTCGCGGCGCAATTCGGAATGGGAGTCGCCGTTGGCAGCCATGGCACACGTTACGGTGGGGAGGGGGGAGGTGGGATCGTCAGCCGGTGACCGCGGAATACGGGCTTCCCTCGAGCAATCGCTCGCGGGGGCCGCCAGGCGCCCGATACGCGGTACGAAACTCTCGCGGCGTCATGCCGCGATACTCGCGGAAGCGTCGATTGAAGTTCGAAGCATTTTCATACCCCGAGCGGAGACATATCTCAAGGATGCTCAACTCGGTCTCGAGCAATAAACGCGACGCGAGCCCGATCCGCAGTTCGTTCACATAGTCGGTGACCGTCCGCTGCGTGCCGTTCTTAAAAAACCGGCTGAACGCCGAGGGGTGCATCCCCGCCATCTTCGCCAGATCGGCCTGGTTGAGGCCAGGCTCTGCGAGGTGGTCGTGGATATGTTTGCACACGCGATTGAGCCGATTCTGCAAGCGGGGGCGAAACGTGGGGGCAAACCCCGGGCTCGCCAACGGCACGAGTTCGGCCGAACGGGCCAGCAAGTGGAGGATATTCAGCAGCGACAAGAGCCGAGCGGTGGGCGTTTGCTCGAGCATTTCCCGCGCAGCGCCGGCGACGACGCGCCGCGTCGTCCCCGTGACGTGGAGCCCGCGGCCGGCCCGTTCCAGCAGTTCGACAGTCTCCGCCAATTCAGGCAGACCAAAAAACTGCGCCCCGAACTGGATTGGATCGAACTGCACGACGATCGCCGGATGGCGATCGTATCTCTGTCCGCGGAACTCATCCGACGCCCAGTGGTGGGGCAAGTTGGCGCCGAGCAGCACGAGGTCGCCGTCCCCATAGTTGCCGATATGGTCGCCGACGAAGCGGGTGCCGGAGCCGCGCTCGGTGAAGCAGATTTCGACTTCCGGGTGGTAGTGCCAACCAGCCGGCTTCTCGATAATGCTGCGGTCGAAGCAGCGAATCGAACTGCCGGTGGGGGGAATCAGTTTTTCAAACGAGGGCTGCATAGTCGATGTGGGGGATGGGCTTGAGCCGGCGTCGACTGGGCCGGAAATAACTGATTCGGCCCAATTGTAACGCGGCAAAGCGCAAATTCTGTACAAGAAATTGCAAATCAGCGGGGAGACAGCCGCCGGAAAAGTCCCCATCATGGTGGGTTCGCGACCCGCTGCACTCGTACCGCTGGCCGATGGAGGAATCGCCGATGAATGCCCGCCCACCGCTCGAACAGGCGTCCAGCCGCCGTCTGTTTCTACGTCAAACCGCCGCCGTTGCCGCCGCCGGGTTGGCCACGACGCAACTCGACTTCGCCTCCGCCGCCGATGTCGCGACCCCTGCGAGTGGCAAACCTAAGGGCAAACTCAATCTCTACAAAGCGGTGAAGTGGGGGATGATCGCGGATGCCCCGACGGTTCTCGATCACTTTAAGATTTGCCAGGAACTCGGCTACGACGGCATGGAGCTGATCAGCCCGGCCGATTTCTCCGCCGAGGAAGTCCGCAAGGCGAGCGACGCCACGGGACTGCCGGTCCACGGACTGGTCGATATGAAGCACTGGGACGTGCGGCTCTCGGCGCCCGACGCCAAAGTCCGCGAGGAGGGAGTCGCGATCCTGCGGCAGGCGATTCTCGATTGCCACGCCGTCGGCGGCTTCTCGGTGCTGCTCGTCCCGGGCCGCGTCAACGGCAGCGATGAGACGCACGATCACGTCTGGAGCCGCTCGATCGAGGGGATTCGCCAAGTCTTGCCGCTTGCCAGCAAGCTCGGCGTGCGCGTGCTGATCGAAAATGTCTGGAACGGGTTCTGTGAAACGCCGGAGCAGCTCCGCGACTATCTCGACGAAATTGCCAATCCCTGGGTCGGCGCCTATTTCGACATTGGCAACGTCGTGAAGTTCTCGCCCAGCCAGAATTGGATCCGCACGCTCGGAGCACGCATCGTCAAACTTGACGTGAAGGATTGGAGCACCGAGAAAGGGTTCGACGCCAAGATTGGCGAAGGCGGCGTCGATTGGCCTGCCGTCCGCCAAGCCCTCCGCGAAATCGGCTTCGCCGGCTGGTGCACCGCCGAAGTCGCTGGCGGCGATCGCGAGTGGCTCGCCGACGTGGCGAAGCGAATGGATCAAACGCTGCTGGTGCAGGACTAAAGAACAAGAATCTGAAGGAAACGATATGAGCAAATGGCCGATTGGCGTTTTCGTCAGCATCGACGCCGGATTGGGCGTGAACCCCGACGTCGCCCATGAGTTGGGCGTGCCGACGGTGCATCTCCACACGCCTCACCGCGAATCGCGCACGCCCGAGCGAGCCAAGGAGTTTCTCGCGCGTCTCGACAAGTTGGGCATCGAGGTGACGGTCGTTTTCGCCGGGTTCGACGGCGAGAGCTACGCCGACATTCCCACGGTGGAACGGACCATCGGCTTAGTTCCACAGGAGACTCGCGCGGCGCGCACGGCCGAGCTCAAAGAGATCGCCGACTTCGCCAATCTGATGGGCGTCAAAACGGTCGGCCTCCACATCGGCTTCGTCCCGCACGACCGCACGACCAGCGAGTATCGCGACGTACTGAACGTCACGCGCGACGTTTGCGATTACGTCAAAAAGAACGGTCAGGCGATTCACCTCGAAACCGGCCAAGAGCCGGCCGACGTCCTGCTCGCTTTTCTGCAGGACGTACAGCGCGACAATCTGTTCATCAATTTCGACCCGGCGAACATGATCCTCTACGGCTGCGGCGAACCAATCCCCGCGCTGAAGACGCTTCGCAAGTACGTCCGCAGCATCCACTGCAAGGACGCCACTTGGTCCGATCAGCCAGGCAAAACGTGGGGCGCCGAAGTCGCCCTCGGCAAAGGCGCCGTCGACTTCGCCGCGTACCTCCGGACGCTCAACGAAATCGGCTACACGGGCCCGCTCACGATCGAACGAGAAATCCCGCAGGAGCCGGTGCGACAGAAGGCCGAAATCGCCGCCGCCATCGAAACGCTGGAATCGCTGAAGCGCGAGCTTGCTTAGCAGTGGTCGAAGAAGGATTACCGCGACGACACGAAGGTCACGACGAAAGACGGAAGTCTAAAATCACATACGTCACTCATTGCATTCCGTCATGCTCGTTGTGTCGTCGTGGTTCACTTTCCTAAAGGAACAATAGATGATCGAAGTCGGCATCGTCGGCCTGGGGTTCATGGGAATGATCCATTACCTCAGTTACCGGAACATCCCCGGCGTACGCGTCGCCGCCATTTGCGAAACGAACGAGCGTCGACTGACGGGCGATTGGACCGACATCAAAGGTAACTTCGGACCCGCCGGCGAGCAGATGGATCTCAGCGGCGTCGCGACGTTCACGAGCCTCGACGAAATGCTCGCGTCGACCAAACTCGATCTCGTCGACGTGACGCTCCCCCCTGCCATGCATGCCGACGCGACGATCAAGGCGCTCGCGGCCGGGAAGCATGTCTTCTGCGAAAAGCCGATGTCGCTCTCGCTCGCCGAATGCCAGCGGATGTCGGCGGCGGCCAAGGCCGCCGACCGTCGGTTGTGCGTCGGCCATGTGCTGCCCTTCTTCCCTGAATACGCCTGGGCCTACGAAGCCGCGACGAGCGGCCGCTACGGCGCCCTCCGCGGCGGAGCGTTTCGCCGCGTCATCTCAAACCCCGCGTGGCTCAAGAATTATTGGCAGGCCGATCAAGTCGGCGGGCCGCTCTTTGACCTGCATGTGCACGACGCCCACTTCATTCGCCTGTTGTTCGGTATGCCGACCGATGTGGTAAGCCGCGGCCGGATTCGCGAAGGGCTTCCCGAATTCTGGCACAGCTTCTTCAGCTTCCAAAACAGCGATTGCGTCGTCGAAGCGACCAGCGGCACGACTGATCAACAAGGCCGCGCCTTCAATCACGGCTTCGAAATCCACCTCGAACGGGCGACGCTGCTCTTTGAATTCTCGGTCTTGAACGGCGAGGGGTCCTACCTCTGCCCGCCGACGATTCTCGACGAAAACGGTAAGGCGGAGCGGGTCGAACTCGGCAGCGGCGATCCCATGGACGCCTTCGCCGCGGAGCTGCGCAATGTTATCGAAAGTGTGCGCAAAAATCAGGAAAGCGAGATTCTCAACGGACGCTTAGCGGAAGACGCTGTAAAGATTTGCGATATGGAAGCCGCCAGCGTCGCCGCGTCTCGCGTCAGAAAGTGACTCGGTTAGAATATTGATTCTCCCTCCCTCGCAGGGAGGTGGTAGGGGAGGGATTCACGACCGTCGCCCCACATTCGCCGTCAACCAGTCGAACCTTCGAATCCAAACAGTAATCAAAAATCCGAACAAGCAACGCTCCCCCAACCACCACGTCCATGAGCGCGACCGAATCGCCCGCCGCCGGCAACCTTCACCGCACCGACGCATCCTTTATTCCCATGCACGATCACAGCTCCTGCCCTGAAAAGATTCCCTGCCGCGTTTACCGTCACGCCGGCGAAGCCAGCAAAGCGGTCGCGGCGGAAATCGCCGACCTCATCCGCGAACGGCAATCGCAAGGCCGTCAGGCGATCCTCGGCCTCGCCACCGGCAGCACGCCGGTCGGCGTCTACAACGAACTGGTGCGGCTCCACAAGGAAGAAGGGCTGTCGTTTCAAAATGTGGTGACCTTCAACCTCGACGAGTATTTCCCTATGCAGCCTGACGAGCTCCAGAGCTACGTCCGGTTTATGCATGAGAATCTGTTCGATCACGTCGATATCCTCGAAGAAAACGCCCACGTTCCCGACGGGACGATTGTTGACACTGAGGTCGAAGAATATTGCCGCAAGTACGAAGCGATGATCGTCGACGCCGGCGGCATCGACATCCAGCTCCTCGGCATCGGCCGCACAGGGCACATCGGCTTCAACGAGCCCGGTTCAGGCCGAGACAGCCGAACTCGCATGATCACGCTCGACAAGATGACCCGCCGCGACGCGGCGAGCGACTTCTTCGCTGAAGAGAACGTCCCTCGGCGTGCAATCACGATGGGCGTCGGCACGATTCTCGAAGCGAAGAAGGTCATTTTGATGGCCTTCGGCGAAGGGAAGTCGTCGGTTGTCGCGAAGGCGGTCGAAGGCGAGATTTCGGCTATCGTCGCTGCAAGCTTCCTGCAGACGCATCCGAACGCCCAGTTCGTCCTGGATGATGCAGCCGCCGATGCCCTCACCCGCCGCCGCAGCCCGTGGCTCGTCGGCCCAGTGAACTGGGATCAGGCGACGATTCGCAAAGCGGTGATGTGGCTCTCCTTGCGTCTAAAAAAGCCGATTCTCAAGCTGACCGAAGAAGACTACAACGAGGAAGGCCTCCAAGACCTCCTGGCGAGCCAAGGCCGGGCGTACAACATCAACATCGAAGTCTTCCGCGAACTGCAGCAGACGATCACCGGATGGCCGGGCGGCAAGCCCGATCACGCCCGCCGCGCCGGCGATTCGCTCCGCTTCGGCGAAGGCTGCTTCCCCAAGCGAGTATTGATTTTCTCGCCGCATCCCGACGATGACGTCATCTCAATGGGCGGCACGCTCATCCGGCTCGTCGATCAGGGACACGAGGTTCACGTCGCTTACCAGACCTCCGGCAACATCGCAGTCTTCGATGACGATGCGATTACGTTCATGGACTTCATTTCGGAGTTCAATCGGCATTTCAACATCGATCCCGGCCGGACGGCCGAGTTCGAACGGCACATCGACGAGTTCGTAAAGCACAAGCAACAGGGGCAGGTCGACAGCCCTGAAGTGCAGTTCATTAAGGGAACGATTCGCCGCGCTGAGGCGCGGGCGGCGACCCGCTGCTGCAACATTCCGGAAGCGCAACTCCATTTCATGGACATGCCCTTTTATGAAACGGGCCGCGTTCGGAAGAAGCCGCTATCGGCTGACGACATTCGCATCACAGTCGACCTGCTGCGCAAGGTGAAGCCGCACCAAATTTACGCCGCAGGCGACCTCAGCGATCCCCACGGCACGCACCGGACTTGCCTCGGCGCGATTCTCCAGGCTTGCAAGCAAATCGAACGCGAAGGGGACGAATGGCGCCAGCAGTGCCAGGTCTGGCTCTACCGCGGGGCGTGGCAGGAATGGGGTCCCCATCAGATTGAAATGGCAGTGCCGCTCAGCCCGCAGGAACTCCTGCGGAAGCGGGCCGCGATCTTCAAGCACGAATCGCAAAAGGATCGGGCGCTCTTCCCTGGCAACGACCCCCGCGAGTTCTGGCAACGGGCCGAGCAGCGGAATCGGACGACCGCGGAAACCTACGACAAGCTCGGCCTTGCCGAGTACGAAGCGATCGAAGGGTTCGTCCGCTGGAAGGGCGATCTCGACGCGGTGCTGTAAAGGCGCTACAACTAGCGGACGTTCCATTCACGTTAAACCGATCTATTCCTTTCTGTTTATTCAGCGGAGAGGGTAGGGGAGGGTTGATGCAGCGTCCGGACGTTCCAGTTGTTCCTGCGGTCGCAACTCAGCGGTTGGCGTCGATCGACGTCTATCGCGGGTTGGTGATGCTGCTGTTGGTGCTGCTCGATGCGCCGAACGGTTGGACCGGCGCCGTGAAGGAAGGCTATCCCGATTCGCCCTGGGTGCAGACGATTGTGCGGCAGTTCGAGCATGTCGAATGGGCCGGGCTGGTTCTGTGGGACATGATCCAGCCGTCGTTCATGTTCGTCGTCGGAGCCTCGGCGGCGTTCTCCTATGCCTCGCGCCAGCGGCGGGGGCATAGCTTCGGCCGGATGCTGGGGCATGCGGTTTACCGGTCGCTGTTGTTGATTCTCATCGGCGTCTTCCTGCGATCGGAGGGGGATGATGCGACCGATTGGACGCTGGAAGACGTGGTCACGCAGATTGGACTCGGCTATGTCTTTTTGTTCCTCCTGTGGAATCGCGGCTGGAAGGTTCAGCTTGGCGTCGCCCTCGGCATTCTCGTCGGTTATTGGCTCCTGTTCGCCCTCTGGCCGCTGCCGGCTGCGGACTATGATCTAGCGGCGGTGAGCGGGCACGCTTACTACGATGGGTTCTGGGCCCATTGGAATAAGAACACGCATCCGGCTCACTTCTTCGATACCTGGTTCCTCAACCTCTTCCCCCGGCCCGAACCGTGGGTGGCGAACGGCGGGGGCTACAACACGCTGAACTTCGTGCCGTCGTTGGCGACGATGATCTTCGGGTTGCTCGCTGGGGAATTGCTCCGCAGCGATCGGCCGGGGCAGCGCAAGCTGGCGATTCTTTTGGTGACTGGACTAGCCGCGCTGCTCGTCGGGCTCGCTTGTCATGCCGTCGGCGTTTGCCCGGTCGTCAAGAAAATCTGGACGCCGAGTTTTACGCAGGTGGCGGGCGGGTTGTCGTTGCTGACGCTGGGGCTGCTCTACGCGATCGTTGATCTGGGCGGCTGGCGACGGTGGGCGTTTCCGGCGGTGGTCGTGGGGATGAATTCGATCGCGGCCTACGCGTTGATTCATCTCATCGCGCACTGGACGCTGGAGAACTATCTACGGCACGTTGGGGCGGGGATGTTTTTGGTCTTTGGGCCGGCATGGGAGCCGCTGCTGCAGAATCTGGCGGTGGGGGCGTTTATTTGGTTGATTTGTTATTGGATGTATCGGCGGCAACTCTTCCTACGACTGTGAGCCTCATTGCGTCATCCTGAGCGCAGCGAAGAATCTAGCGAATCAAACGAGCTACTAGATTCATCGCTCCGCTCAGAATGGCCGAGTCTCCTCTACCGCTTTTCAATCTCGACGCAGATGCCGCCGGCGCGGAAGGCCTTGTGCATCCGCGTGAACCAGATCTCTTGCTTCCAGTGGAGGCCCAACTCCTCGCAGAGCCGCATCAGTTCTTTGCGGTTGTAGGTGCGGCAATACCAGAGGCGGCTCGTCCAGGCGCCGGAGAAGCTGTCCTCGGTCGTCAGCAGGAACATCCGGCCGCCGCGCTGCAGCACGCGGGACATTTCGGCCAAGCCGGTCTCGGCGTTGGGGAGATGCTCCAGCACATAGCCGCAGGTGATGCAGTCGAACGAACGATCTTCGAACGGCAGCTGCGACAAATCGCACGCGACGAACTTGGGGCGGTCGCTCTTCAGCCGATTGCGGGCCCGGCGAAGCATCTGTTGCGAGAGATCGGTGCAGGTGACCGAAGCGTCGGGATCGCCGTACTTCAGCAGATGACCGGCCAGTTGCCCGGCTCCGCTGCCGACGTCGAGGATCGACTTGGCCCCCCGCAGATCGAACTTCCGCGAACGAAAGACCCGCTCGCCCAGCGGGATGTGGAGCGACACCATGCTCGCGACGCTCAGGAAGGCGCCCTTCGGCCCGCCGTAAACTTTTTGGACCTTGTCGCGGTACTCCTGGTAGCTGACGCGGCGGATAAGATCGTTCTCGATCAGCCGGTGGAGGGCTTTGCGGTCGCCCTTTGGTTTTCGAGCCTTCGGTGGCTTGATGGTTTTGGGCATGCCGCCGCGTCCTCAGCAGATGATGGCGAGTGAACCCGGGCTCCGCCTGGCAGCCCGCTTGGTCAGAGCCCAGAAAAGCAAACGACGTGCCGCCGCCTGCGTGATCTCGACTCTTGGGTCGTCCGCCATCAGATGTACACTCGCCGGTTATAGATATACCACTCTAAAACCAGCACGGCCAGGGCCGCCAGGAGGAGGGCGGTCCACAACTCCTTCCGCATCGGCGACGAGGGACTTTCGGCCGCAACGTCGACGTAACCGATCGAAAGCGAGTCAACCTCCTGGAGCCCCTTCTCGCCATCCTGGCGGGCGCGGAGCCGGACGTCGCTCTCTTCGCGGTCGAATAGGTTGACGGCGAACCGGGCCACTACGTTGCCCCCTGCTTGGACTTCGTACGAGCCGGGCTGATCTGTCTCGTGAAAGACCAATTTTCCGGCCTCGGGGGAGTCGATGGCTCGCTTCGAGCCATCGGGCAGAATCACGGTCAGGGCGTCCTTGGTTTCGGGAAGGTCGATCTCGGCCGGCTCGCCGGGGCGGATGACTGCATTCTGGCCGTCGGCCGAGGCGCCTCCGAGGTATTGAAAAACGTTCAGGCAGAAGTTAGGAAAGCTGAAATAACGGGGCCAGTTGGTATTCGCCGTCCGCTCACCTTCGGCGTTCTGGCCGACGATCTCAAAACCCAACACGGCGTCCTCATAACCGTCACGCGGGGCAATCGCCATGATTGGCCCTTTGGTCGAATCAACTAGCACTTTGCCGCCGGATGGCGGTCGCACGACTAGGCTGTCGACGACGCCGACGTTGCCGAGCTCGACGAGGTTCAGCAGCGGATGGCTCCGCTGCCAGTCGATGATCTGCGGGGCGCCGACCGGCTCCTTGGACGATTTCTCGGCCCAACCCGGCAGCGGCGGCAGGCGACCAATAAAGAGCGTGTTTGCGAGCGGCATCTCTTCGGGCTTCGTCGGGGCGCACTGGTCGAAGATCACCAGGTCGTACGTTTCCGATCCCATCCGCTGCTGGAAGTCGGGCGTGCCGATGGCGTCGGGAGCGATCTTATCAACCTTGCCGAGCCGCTTCGCTCGGCCCGTAGTGAGGGCGAGCTCCAGCGCGTTGTTGCCGGGCGTGACGAGCAAGATCCGCGTTTGTTTTTGCGGATCGAGCACCGCGAACGCGCGGTTGTCGAGCTTGAGCCGATCCTTCAAATCGCCGGGCGGGTCGAGGCGGGCTTCCAGCTTGCCGGTCGGTGCGTCGCCCAGATTGAACGTCGTGCCGACCACGTCGCCGTCGGGGACGGTCACCTCGGCGGCGTCGAGCAGGCGGCCGTCGACGAAAAGTTGAATCGTGCCGGTTTGCGGCGCGTCGCTGAAGTTGGCGACTTGGACGAACGCTTGGCGATCTTCGGGGCGGGAGTCGTTGCGGCGGGTATTGAACGCGGTGATGGCGAGATTGTTCGCTTCGACCGTGCCGATGGGGAGATACTTAGCGTTGAGATTGCCGAGCGAGAAGCCTTCGACCGGCCCGAAGCGACCGTCGCTGAAGACGTAGAGTTCGACTGGCTCCTGCACGGTGGCGTCGACCTCGATGCCTCCCTCTTCGATCGAAACGCGCTCGGGGTTGGCGAAGCCGCTGGCGAGTTCGAGCGCGCCGCGGATGTTCGTCGGCTTCGAGGTCGGCTCGATGCGGTCGAGCGCCTCGCGCAACAGGCGGCGGTTGTCGGTGAACTCCTGGACGACGTCGGGCTCGTCGTCGTAGGCGATGATCATCGCCGACATGTCGGAGTCCATCTGGTCGATGAGCGCCGTCATCCGCTTCTTCGCCGTCTCAAGGCGCGTGGCGTCGCCGTCGCCGTCGGTGGCCGACATGCTCGCCGAACGATCGACCAGGAAGATGAACTTCTGGCCGCTGAGCGATTCGCCCTGCCATCCTGGTCGCAGGAGGGCGAGGATCGCGAGGGCCACCAGCAGGAGTTGCAGGAAGAGCAGCAAGTTCTGGCGGAGGCGTTGCCAGATGCTGTTCACGTGCAGGTCCTCAATCACCTTCGTCCAGAGATAGGTGCTGGGGACCTCCAAAGGCTGGCGCTTGAGCTTCAGAAAATAAAGCGCAAAGATCGCCGGCGGGACGAGCCCGATGGCGAGCCAGCCGGCGGGGCCGATCGTGTTGCGGAACAGTTCGCCCATAGGAATGCAAATGCGTTAACCGCCAAGGACGCCAAGGGACGCCAAGGAATACGGGGAAGTATTTACCACTACGGCACGACAAGCGCGACAAAATACGGATAGGAATTTTGGAACCGCCGATGAACGCGAATGAACGCAGATGGTTTTTAATTGGCGTTTATCTGCGTCCACCGGCGGTTCCAAGTCGCGACTGCATTCGTCCTGGTCGTGGCGTCGTCCTGGTGAAATCATCTCTGTTTTACCTTGGCGTCCTTGGCGTCCTTGGCGGTTCAATTCTTGTTTTGTGAATAGTTATCGAACCAAACCGCGGCGGCGTAGGTGTTGGCCGACGAGGTCGGCCACCGGCAGTTGGTTGTTCGCGAGCATGTAGTGGATGCCGCGGCGGGTGCAGAATTCTTGGGCGCCGCGGGTGAAGGCGGCGAGAGTTTGCTGGTAGCGGGCGAGCAGCGGGGCGCTGATGGTGACCTCGGCTTCGTCGGCGTCTTCGCAGTCGACCAGCTTCAAGTCTCCCTTCACGTCGGGCTGGAGCTCTTCTTGCGACAGCAGGTGGATGACGTAGCAGTCCATTTCGTTGGAGACGAAGTAGCGGAGGGCCGTTTCGTAGCCCTCCTTATCCATCAGATCGCTGATCAGCAGCACGATGCCCTTGCCGGGGTTGCGGATGCAGAAATTTTTCACGCCCGCGGCGAGCGACGTATTTTCGCCAGGGGCCGTCTCGTCGAGTTGCTTAATCATCCGCCAGACGTTCGACCGGCCGCGCAGGACGGGGCCGCGGTAACTAGCGGGCTGGCCGATCGTTTCGATGCGAACGCGGTCGCCGCGGACCAGGCCGATGAAGCTGAGGGCGGCGGCAAGTTGCTTGGCGTATTCGAGCTTCGTCGGCGTGCCGAAATCCATCGACATGCTGGCGTCGATCAGCGTGTAGAAGTGGAGGTCCTCCTCTTCCATGAAAAGTTTGATGATCAGCTTGTCGAGTCGAGCGTAAAGGTTCCAGTCGAGGAGCCGCAGGTCGTCGCCGGCGACGTAGTTGCGAAAGTCGGCGAACTCGACGCTTTGTCCCTTCCGCTTGCTGCGGCGCTCGCCCTTCATCCGGCCGCGGAAGATCTTGCGGGTGACGAGTTCCAGCCGCTCGAGCTGCGCGAGGAGCTCGGGGGTGAGGATTTCGGCCTTGGGCTTCGGCTTCGGCGTTGAGGTGGCGACGGTTGACATGAGGGCTGGCGTCAGTTGTCCGTGGTCAGTTGTCAGTTGTCGAACTGGTCATTCTGAGCGAAGCGAAGAATCTGGCGGACCCGTTGGGCTAGATCCTTCGCTCCGCTCAGGATGACAGTAACTCCTGCCCATTCGTCAGGCGGCGTTGGCGTTTGGAATTGTAGATGATTTGTCGGGGTCAATTGTTGGAAAAACTTCGGGAATTTGCGAGTCTGCCATCCCTGCCAAGTCTGCCGTGTCTGCCACTAGTTTTTGGCAGACATGGGCGCTTTTATCGGCAGGCGTCGGAAGACTCCAAGACCATGGGCGGCCAACCGTGCCTTGATTAGTCGTCGTCACGCCAAGACGCGCCTTAGCGCGCCATAAACTTCGCTCGCTGATGCCAGCTGCATCGGCCTGAGCGAGCAGTTGTTGGCTCGGAACTGGTCCTGCCGCCAATGTTCGCTTCAGCCAACTCATCGCCCGCTGTACTTTGACGCTCCCCTGGGGTCGTCCAATTGGCGGCGACGCGGATGAGCCAGCGTCATTACGATGATCAACCGCCAGCGGCATCGCTTCCGGCGACCATTCCAACTGCGAAATGCCGTTCGCGCCGGCGCCGACATTGAAGGGCGCCATGGTCGCCGCGTCGCCATGGTTGTTTTTTACTGGGATAAGGGCGCTGGAGTAGTCGCCCACGTCGATGCGGTCGATCAGGTAAGCGGCGCGGGCCATGCCGGCGAGGGTGCGGAGGCCGTTGCGTTTCTGGCCGCAGTGGAGCCGCTGCTGGCCGTCGCGATGGACCACCGCGACGATGGCGGCGTTCGACTGGTCGGCGAGGATTGTTAGCGGCGCCAGCGCGACGCGGATCTCCTCGGGCTCGTCGAGGTAGAGATCGACCTGGTCGAGATACGCCGTGAAGGGGTCGATGATCACCAGCCGGCACTCTGGCAGCGCGGTCAGCGCGCCGCGGAGGTGGCGGACGTCGCGATGGAGCGAGTCCCAGCAGGGGCGCGGGATCTTGCCGAAGTGGGACTTCACGACTCGCGAAGGCTGCTGGCCTTCGGGGATGAACGGTTCGTTGCTCCAGTGGGCCGTGTCGATGTAGTGGACGCGGTCGAGATCCGCGCCGGCGACGAGGAGGCGGTTGCGGACGGTGCGACCGAGCGAATCTTCGGCGGAAAAGATCAGCACGTCGCCTGGCTCCATGGGCGGGCCGCCATGCGGCCAGGGGAGGCCGGCGGAGACGCGGGCGGCCATGTCGAGCGTGAGCAGCGACTTGCCGCGGCCTTGATCGCCGCAGAGCAGGGTGAGGGCGCCGCAAGGTATGCGGCCGGGCCAGAGCCACTCTTGGGGCTGCTCAGGCAGATCGGCGAAGCAGCGAAGGGGCGTGGGGGGCGCCTGCTCGGGATCAAAGTCCTCGCCGATGTAAGTGCGGAGCGTCTCCTCGTAGCGGCGGCGCTGACGCTTGGTGAGATTGAGTCCTCGAAGGTCTGGAATCATCGCTGGCTCCGCGCTGGCAGGCTCTCGGGATGTGAAGGCGATGATTTGATCCTAGCGGGTTAGGCGGCCAATTTCTGTAGCGTAGTTTTGCGAATTTTATTTCTGGTCAAGTGGCCACAAATAGGGGGTTGAAACCGCCAAGGACGCCAAGGACGCCAAGGTATAAAGGGGGGGAGAAAAACTACGACGGCAACGTGGGAGGGTGTCAGGAGCCTTTTGCCACTGGCGGCTCCGCTTCAATGGAACGGTTTCCTGTGGCAAAAGGCTCCCGACACCGTTGGACTACGCCACTTTGGCGTCTTCGCCTTTTTCGCTCACCTTCTTGAGGATCTCGGCGAGGACGTGGTCGGTGTCGACTCCTTCGGCCTGGGCTTCGAAGTTGAGTATCACGCGGTGGCGCATCGCGGGGAGGTAGACTCTTCTCACGTCTTCGAAGCTGACGTTGTAGCGGCCGCCGAGGAGGGCGCGGACCTTCGAGGCGAGGGCGACGGTTTGGGCTCCGCGGGGGCTGGCGCCCCAGCGGAGGTATTGGTCGGTAATCGGTTGGGCGAGTTTGCCGCCGGGGTGGGTGGCGAGCGTGAGGCGAACGATGTAGTCCTGCACGTGTGGGGCGATGATCACCTCGCGGACGAGCTGCTGCCACTTCACGATTTCGCGGCCG
Source organism: Pirellulales bacterium (assembly GCA_041740115.1). Classification (GTDB taxonomy): domain Bacteria; phylum Planctomycetota; class Planctomycetia; order Pirellulales; family Lacipirellulaceae; genus Lacipirellula. The sequence goes on along the minus strand of JBGSMO010000222.1, from coordinate 16,213 downwards.
TCCATCACCTTTTCAGGCTTCACGTCGACGCCGCGGGTGGTACGGTCGATGATCGTCGAAAGTTCCTCGCGGCTGGAGTAGCCGACGACGAGCTTGAAAAAAAAGCGGTCGAGCTGGGCTTCGGGGAGGGGGTAGGTGCCTTCTTGTTCGAGCGGGTTTTGCGTCGCCATCACGAAGAAGGGCGGGTCCATCGGAAAGACTTTGCCGGCGATGCTGACCTTCTTCTCCTGCATCGTTTCGAGCATGGCCGACTGGGTCTTCGGCGTCGCGCGGTTGATTTCGTCGGCGAGGCAGATCTGGGTAAAGATCGGGCCTTTTTGGAACTCGAACGAGCGGCGGCCGTCGGGGTTTTCGACGACCATGTTCGTGCCGAGGATGTCGGCGGGCATCAGGTCGGGGGTGAACTGGATGCGCGAGAATTGCAGGTCGAGCGTTTCGGCCAGGGTGCGGACGAGCAGCGTTTTGCCGAGGCCGGGGACGCCTTCGAGCAGGCAGTGACCGCCGACGAAGAGGCAGGTGAGGACGCCGTGGACGATGTCGTCGTGGCCGACGATGACGCGGCCGATTTGATCGCGCACGGCTTTGTAACGGGCGGCGAACTCGGCGGCTTGCTTTTCGATGGAGGGACCGTCGGACATGTATTTGGTCTTTCTCTGTTCTGGTTTAATGCGTAACCACCAAGGCACTAAGACACGAAGAAAAGCACGAAGAAATGCGGGGAGAAATACGGGGAGTTTTTTTTGCCACGAAGCACACGAAGCACACAAAAAATTGGATGCGTGCCGTGGGGGCCATTTAGCCCCGCCGCTGGCGGCGGGATCGCGGGCTATCGCTCGCGGCTAAATGGGCGTTGCGTGAATGCAATGTTTGAATTGGGTTCTTATTGTTTTTGTCTTACTATTTGGTGTGGTTCGTGTGTTTCGTGGTAAATCTTATTCTTCTCTTCGTGCGTCCTTCGTGTCTTGGTGGTTAATCTTCGTTTTACTTCTCTTCGTCACGATCGCGCCAGACTTGCTTTTTGGCTTTGAGGAGGCGCTCGGTGTAGGACTCGGGGTCGGGGGCGTCGGGTTTCATTGTCGGGGATGACGTGGGCGGTTTGGGTGCGCCGGCGGCGGGGTCGGTATCGAGGGGAATCGGCCCGGCGGCGGCGGTGGGGTCGGTGATTTCGAAACGAGCGGCAGTGCGGCGGCCTGCGATTTGTTCGCCGATTTCTTGCTTGCGGCTGCGGAGGCGGCTCATCGTTTCGGGGAGTTCGGCCTCGCGGACGCGGCCGAGGATCTTGTCGCGGAAGCGGCCGATCGCGACCCAGAGCCAGTCGAGGTTGATCTGGACGCGGCGGACGAAAACGTCGCCCCAGAAGAGGCAACTGCCGATCACCACCAGCCAGGGCCAGATCGACTGGTTCATGATGGCGGGGGGAAGGTCGCGGCGGAATGGGTTCTGGGCGATTTCCTTGGCGAACGCGACCTCGCTGAGGCCGGGGTCGACGAAGACGCCCGCGGGGCCGGCGCCGGCGGGGATCTTGGCAAGCGAATTGAGGAGCGCGAGGTTCGTTTCGTTGTCGGTGTACTCGGCCGAGTAGCCGACGTTCACCCCGGTGCGGATGGGGGCCTTGCCGTCGCCGGGGTTGACGACGATCAGGTAGCTGCCGGCCATCTCGGAGGGGAACGAACCGACATAACGGCCGGGGGCGACTTGCTCGATGGCGATGGGGACCGACTTCATGTCGGGGGTCACCGCGGCGGCAGTCATCGACTGGTTGTTGAGGAACTCGTCGTCCGCGTCCATCGCGGTGACGACGACTTCGGTCTTGCCGTCGCGAACGTCGGTGGCGACGGTGAAGTTGCCGACGTCGCCGGTGGGACGCATCGCCCAGCGAATCACCTGGCTGAAGAATTTGTCGTAGCCGTCCCAACCGGTCCATTCGCTGGTCCAGCGGGCGCCGGCGTCGGTGGTGAGGGCGACCGCTTTGCCGGCGCCGTAGGTCCACGCGGCGAGCAGCGTCGAGTTCTCGGGCTTCTCGGGGCGCGGCGAGCGGAGGATGACTTCAACAAGCGGATTCTCCTTGAGCTGCGTGAGGACGTAACCCTTGAACGGCGGCAGGCCCCCTTCGACGCCGCGGAGGATTTCATGCTCGGCGGATTCGACGATCGGCTGCATCGGATCGGGCGGCTCGTAAACGAGCGGCCGGGCGATGCGGCGGGCTTCGCGTTGGTAGATCTTGGGGAGAGCGTTGGAGTTTTTGACTTCGTAATACTTGCCGCCGGTTTTGGTGGAGATGTCGCGCATCACCTGACTGCCGAGCGTGCCGTGGGAGCCGACGGCGACGGTGCTGATTTTGACGCCCTGTTTGACGAAGGCGCTCATCGTGCTGTTGCTCGGCGGGGCGGGGTCGCCGTCGCTGATGATGATCATGTGCTTCACCGCGGCGTCGCTGAGCTTCATGAAGCCGGCGGCGGCCATCTTCATGGCGCCGTCGAACGCCGGCATGTCGCCGATGCTCATGCGGTCGATGCGGGCGAGCATCATCTGCCGGCCAGGGCCGACGCGGATCATGCCGCCCTGCGATTGGCCCCAGAGCCATTGGTCGGTGCCGTTCCACTGGACGAGGCCGCAGTAGTCGCGATTGCCGAGCGTTTTGATCGATTCGACGGCGATGCGCTTTTGCCAGTAGTTAGACTGCGGGATTTCGCCGGCGTGCATCATCAGGCAGAGGGCGCCGACGGGGACGACCTGGGCGCTTTTGATCGTGAAGTCGACTGGCATCGCTTCTTCGAGCTTCGTGTTCGCCCAGCCGCCGGCGCCGTAGGTGTCGGGGCCGCCGATCATCACGAGGCCGCAACCGAGTTCGCGGGTGTTGCGGACGAGCATGTCGATCTGCTCGTCGCTGAAGCTGGCGACGTTGTCGACGTCGTCGACGCTGCTGCGGGAGACGTTCGCCAGGACGACGGCGTCATAGCGCTGCAACTCGGCGAGCGAATTGAAGAGCTGATCGCTGCCGACGATGGTGACTTCGATCTCCTCGCTGCGGAGACGGTCGGCAAGGTAGTCGAAGTCGCCGCGGTGTTCGGTGTTCTCGATCAGCAGGACCTGGCCCTTGCCGCGGATGTGGGTGAAGGCCGAGGCGATGTTATTCTGCGCCATGCCGTCTGACTCTGGATCGGCGGCGACGAAGCGGGCTTCGTAGGTGTAGAAGTCGGGTTGGTCGATTTCTTGTTGGATGGTGAAGACTTGCTTGCCGGGGGCGACGGTGACGTCTTCCTCGGCGATCGTTTCTTCGCGCTGGCCCGCTTTGCGGACGACGACGAGTTTGCCCTTCACGGCGCGGTCGTCGCCCGGCTTGGCGTCGTTGCGGACGACGACGCGCATGTCGAACGGCTGGCCGCGGCGGACGCCGGCAGGGATGTCGAGTTTTTCGACGGCGATTTCGCCGCGCGGTTCGAGGTAGACGGGAACGACGTCGATGCTCACCCCCGCGTCGGCGGCGGTGCGGGCCTCGCGGTACCCGTTGCCGACGTTCTGATTGCCGTCGGTCACCAGGACGATGCGCTTGGCGGTGTCGTAGGGAAAGATGGCCTTGGCGCGTTGGATGGCGGTGGCGAGGTCGGTGTATTCGGGGTCGAGGACGCTTTCGACTTTGCCGTGGAGGGCTTCGTTCACGGCGACGGGGGGGATTTCAACCTCGGCGTCGCGGCCGAAGACGATCACGGCGAAACGATCGCCGGCGGCGCTGTCGCGATGCTGCTTGATCGAGTTGCGGACGTAGTCGATCATCTCGCCCCGCTGGGCGGCGGGGACGCTGAGCGACTGGTCGAGCAGATAGACGACAGTGAGGCCTTCGCTGCGACGTTGGTATTGGACGTCTGCGAGGGCGAAGATCACGAGGACCATTACGAGCGTGCGCAGTCCCAACGCCAACCACCGTCGGATGCGCCCCAAGCCAGCTAGGCTGCGGTAGCCGAGCCACCACATGACCGGGATCAACGCGAGGAGCGCTAGATACGCTGGACGGTCGAAAGCTATTGTGTGTTGGAACATCCGTAAGACGCTTCATCCGGAGATTAGAAATTCACACGCTGCACTCGATGATTGCTGGAATCCAAAACATGTAGCCGGCCCTTGCTGTCGAACGCGATGGCCCAGGGATTATGCAACTGGCCGGGCTCGCGGCCGTGGGTTCCCCAGGTTCCTATTGATTTGCCGTCGAGCGTGAACTTCTGCACGCGGTGGTTGCCGTACTCGCAGACGTAGAGGTGACCTTTGCCATCGAGTGCGAGTCCGTAGGGATAGTAGAGTTGTCCCAGCGCGGAGCCTTCCACGCCCCAGTGCTTGATGAGTTTGCCCTCCTTGTCGAAAACCTGGATGCGGTGGTTGCAGGCGTCGGCGACCCAGATGTGGTCATCTTTATCGACGGCCATGCTCTGCGGGCGGCGGAACTGTCCTGGCTCTTCGCCCGTGCCGCCCCATTGTAGGAGAAATTCTCCATCCCGCGAGAATTTCTGGATTCTGTCGGCGTCGCCGTATTCGGAGACGTAAATCGAGCCTTCGCTGTCTTCGACGACGTCGGTAACCCAGGCGAATTCGCCGGGGCCGGGACCCATGACGCCGCCGAGGTTTTCGGCTTCGACCGGCTGGCCGTCGCGATCGTACGCCAGCACGCGATAGTAATGAGTGTCGGGGACCCAGACGTGGCCGTTCTTGGCGATGCTGAGGCCGGTGGGCCGGCCGTTGACGCTGACCGGCGTTTTCCAACCGCGGAGGAATTTGCCGTCGGCATCGTAAACCTGCACCCGGGCGGTCATGTCGACGAGGTAAACTTGGTCGTTCGCGTCAATGGCGATGGCCCGCGGCTTCTGGAGTTGGCCGGGCTCGATCCCTTGGACGCCCCAGACGAGGTTGGGCGCCGAGCCCGCGCCGCTGTTGGAATCGATACAACCGCTCGACGCCGCTGCCATGAAGGCGACAATCGCGACCGCGATGAGGTGGGAAGAGACTCGACGTTGGCCGATAGGGGGCAAGAATTAGGTTCCGCGTGCAGTAGTCGGGAGTTGAAAAGCGTCGTTTGGCGAAACGCCCTAACTCATTACCGCATCGTAAGTTTCGTTGAGCGTCGTCGTCCGCCGGCTGCTTGACCGTCCGCGACGGGCAGCAGTATAGTTCTAAATCTTCGTTCGTCAGTGGGGCAGTGCTGGGGTCGGGTGCTGCAAGCCGTCGCGTTCAATGAACGCGGATGGCCGGGAACCGGTCCGTCGTCAATTGGATCAGTCCGCGCGCATTCATTGTGGCGGCTCGCTCGGGCGTTGTCATCTGTATTAGGAGCCAGTTAGTGATGCGGTCTGCCCCGGTCACCCCGAGGTACTCCGAGGGGTCCGGCTAGATTCCTCGGAGTACCTCGGAATGACAGATCGGCGTTCATAGCAGTTGGTATCACTATCTGGAGCCGACTCACCGCCTCGATTGTTTGGAAATATGCCCCCCGTCGTCATCAATCTCCGCAAGACCGAAGACAGCCGCGACGTCGTCCATCGCGCCGTGCAAACGCTGGCCGAGGGAAAGCTTGTCGTCTTTCCGACGGAGACCGTGTACGGTTTGGCGGCGAGTGCGCGCCGCGCCGATGGCGTGCGGCGGATTTTCGAAGCGAAAGGGCGGGCGCACAACTCGCCGCTGGCGCTGGCGATTCGGAGCGTGGAAGACGCCCTCGACTACGCCCCGTCGCTGGGAGTGAAGGCACAACGGCTCGCTCGCCGCTGCTGGCCGGGGCCGATCACGCTCGTGGTAAAACATGGCGGCGACGAGAGCCTGTTGCGGCAATTGCCGACGGAAGTGCGGGAGGCCATCGCGCCGAACGGCGAGATTGGCCTGCGCGTACCGGCGCATAGCGCGGTGCTCGATGTGCTGCATATGCTCGCGGGGCCGATCGCGCTGACGAGCGCCAATGTTTCGGGCCAGCCCGATGCGGTGACCGCGGAAGAGGCGATCCGCAGCTTGGGATCGCATGTCGGCCTGGTGATCGACGACGGGCCTTGCCGGTATGGGCAACCGTCGACCGTGGTGCGGGCCCTCGACGATTCTTACGAATGTCTGCGCGAGGGGGTCGTTCCCGCGTCGGCGCTGGAACGGCTCGCCAGCATGTTGATCGTCATCGTTTGCACCGGCAACACATGCCGCAGTCCGATGGCCGAGGCGCTGCTGCGAAAGTTGGTGGCGGAACAGCTTGGCTGCAAGATTGAAGAAGTGGAACAGCGGGGGGTGCTGGTTTCGTCAGCCGGCGTGTCGGCGGCGCCGGGCGGCAGCGCGGCGCCTGAGGCGATCGCCACGATGAAACAGCGCGGGCTCGACCTGTCGCGGCATGAATCGCAGCCGCTCACCGAAAAGCTGGTGCGGCAGGCGGATGTGATTTTCGCGTTGACGGGGGCTCATCGGCAGGCCATCGTGCGGCGGTGGCCTGAGGCGGATGCGCGGACGTTTTTGGTGCAACCTGACAACACCGATATCGAGGACCCGATTGGCGGGCCGGCGGAAGTGTATGAGCAGTGTGCGCTGCAGATCGAGGATGCGCTGCGGCGGCGGGTGAAAGAGTTGAAGTTTGAGTGAGTAGGCGAGTAGGCGAGCCTAAGGGCGGGTTCGGACTGGTCGCTTAAGCGACCAGTCCAGTGGTGCGTTTGATTCATTTTTTTAGGCGCGTTTTTTGAGGCGCCTTTTTTGAGGCATAGTTCCATGCGAATCGCCATCGGCAGCGACCATCGCGGTTACCACTTGAAGGAGCAGATCATCGGAATGCTCCGTTCCAAGGGGCACGAGGTGCTCGACGAGGGAACCTGCGGCACCGAATCGGTCGACTACCCCGACTTCGCCGTGCTGGTGGCGAAGAAGGTGAGCCAAGGCGCCGCCGAGCGCGGCGTTCTCATCTGCGGCACCGGCATCGGCATGGCGGTCACGGCCAACAAATTCTCGGGCGTCCGCGCGGCGCCCTGCAACGACGAAGTGACCGCCGAAATCAGCCGGCGGCACAACGACCTTAACGTGCTGTGCCTGTCGGCCGATATGCTCAGCCCGCGGACCGTCGAACGGATGGTCGAGGTGTGGCTAACCACCCCCTTCGAAGGGGGCCGGCACGAACGGCGGGTGGAGAAGATTCATCAATTGGAGAAGGAGTTGGGGTGCCCTTAGGGGAGCCAGGCGGGCTAGACTGCTCCCCCAGCCAGTTGAACGTCACGTCGCCTCAGCGCCAGCCGTCGCCGTCGCACAAGCATCCATGGAGACGCGCATGAGCAAGCGCATTCGATGTCATCAGCCAAGAAATCGAGCCGCCGCAAACCGTTGGTCGTCAAGCGCCTGCCGGTTACGTTCGCCAGCGACAATCGCCGCGTCATTACTCGCTTCTTCGACCCGGGCAGCAAGGGTCGGATGCAGAACATCGTCGAGCGGATTGCTCAGCTAGACGACGATGAAGTCGCGCGGCTGCTGGATGAAGTCTTCCAGCGCTTCCGGACTCGGCATGGCAACATTGTGTCGATCTTGGAGCAGAACTACCGCAACGCAGCAGTTTTGCTCGGGAATGGAAGCGACGTTGATCTGAATCGCCGGTTGTTGCTCGGCTCGTACTTCACGATGGAGTACTCGATCGAGTCGGCGGCGTTGTTCAATCCGTCGATCGTCCCTCATTTGAATCAACATGATCTCCCCGACGGGGCGGTCCGGTTCATCATGAGCCTGCGGGCGACAGGCGAGGGCCACGTTTCGTCGATCGTCTTTCGGACCGGCATCATCTACTCAGACCAACGGATTCAGGTCGATCCGCTCAGTCGGCACACGAGCCCGATCAGCGTGCTGCCGGACAAGCAGTTCGACAAGGCACTGTTCGCTCGCAAGCTGCGAGATATCCGCGTGCCGCAACGAACCGCAGACCTGGTGATGAGTAGCCTGCCTCCTTTGTTCACGATGACCGCACTCGAACAGGTGATGATCTGCGTCTGCGATCAAGAGCCCGATCCCGCGTGTGCGGCCGACGCCTTGGAAGGGATCCGTTGGTTGGCGAAGTCGAACTACCGGTTGAAACTTCCGGCCGACGCCGAGGCCTCGGAACTGGTCATTTTCCCGCAAACCATCAACGAGAGCCGCGGCATGGAAGACTTGCGGCTGGTGCGGTTTGTGCATGACGACGGCGCCGTCACGTACTTCGGTACCTGCACGGCTTACGACGGGTTTCGGACGCTGCCGGAGTTGATCGAGACGAGCGATTTCCAAACGATCGGCGTCCACACGCTCAACGGCGCCAAGGCGCTGAACAAAGGGCTCGCGCTGTTCCCGCGCAAGATCGACGGCAACTACGTGATGTGCTCGCGGATCGACGGCGAGAACCTTTACATCATGCGGTCCGACAACGTTCACTTCTGGGAAACGGCCGACCTGCTGCAGACGCCGAAGCAGCCGTGGGAGTTTGTGCAAATCGGCAACTGCGGCTCGCCGTTGGAGACCGCTGAGGGTTGGATCTTGCTGACTCACGGCGTCGGGCCGATGCGGACGTACTGCATCGGGGCCATGTTGCTCGATCGCGACGATCCGCAGCGGATCATCGGCGCGCTTGACGAGCCGTTGATCGTGCCAACCGAGAAGGAGCGCGACGGCTATGTGCCGAACGTCGCTTACACGTGCGGCGCGATGATCCACCGCGATCAGTTGTATATTCCGTTCGCGACTTCGGACACGACGACGCGGTTTGGGATGGTGTCGGTGGAGCGGTTGTTGGATCGGTTGACGAGTTGAAAACAAGCCCGCGCTCCGCACGGAGGGTCGGTCTACCGCTTCGTTCGAACTGTTCGTTACGCAACGCTACCCCCGGCCAGAGGCCGGGGCTGCAAATCGGCGGCGGCCTCGGCGGCGCGGCGGAAGGCGGCGAGCGAGCTTTCTAATTGCTGCAATTCAGCGAGCGACAGCAGAAACGCGAGCGTCGACTCGGCGCCTTGGTTCTCGTTGACTCGATCGGCATGCAGCCCGTCGTGGCAGCCGCCGGTGCTGGCGTCGTAGAGCTCGACGCCGAGATCGTTGCGGCCGAGGAACCATTCGAAGGCGAGGCGCGCTTCGTTCAGCCACGACGACTTTTCGGTCGTGCGATAGGCTTCGACGCAGGCGGCGACGGTGGCCCAGGCCTCGATTGGCTGTTGATCGAAATCGGCCCGCGGGCCGCCGCGCGAGTGAAAGCCGTCGCTGCCGATGGGGCGGAAGTGACCGCGCGGGGCGCGTTGGACGCCGACAAGCCACTCGAGCGAACGCAGCCCCAACTCCTGCACCGCAGCCTCGCCGCTGGCGCGACCGCTGAGGATCAGGGCATGCGACAGTGCGGCGTTGTCGTAGCTGAGCGTCTCTTCAAACCAGGGCCACGTTAGCGAGGAAGCTCGCTGGTGGAGGTCGACCAGTCGCTCGACGAGCGCGGCGCGAACCTGCGTCACGGCCCGATCGCCGCCGAAACGGCGGAGGTACTGATCGATCCCCATGAGGGTCGACGCCCAGGCCCGCGGCGAGTTGATCTCGACGCTGGTCGGCAGCGCTTGATGGAAGACTTCCATCGCCCAGCGTTGCAGGCTGCGCTGCTTCGAACGACCGATGCAGGCGCCGAGGGCGCACATGGCGCGACCAAAGCAATCGTCGGAACCGAGGATATCTTCGTGGACCCAGCGGCGATCGAAGGTGAGGAAATTGCGAAAGCGTCGCTGCTCGGGGTCGAACGCCGCATCGAGGAACGCCGCGTAGCGGGTCGTCGCGCGCTGCGTTTCGAGCGTGTCGAGTCCCATCTCTTCGAGCGCCATGACAAACTGCAGGCCCCGAGCGTTATCGTCGGTGCAGTAACCCTCGGCGAAGTTTGGGAGCGTGTATTTGGCGTGTTGCAGCAGACCGCACGAGTCGGTCATGCGGAGCAGATGCTCTAGCCGCCACTTCGGGAGTTCCCAGGCGCGTTCGTCGAGCGTTTGAATGGCGAGCGGCTTCACCGGACGATCGAAGCGAACCCGCCGCGCCTGCTGGAATGAGTTCATGTAGAGGTGAGCGACGTGGCTCCAGATCATCTCGCGCCCGAGCATGTAGGCTTGCCGGCCCATTGCCTGACGGCGCGGCTCGTCGCTGAGGAGGCTGCAAATTTGCTGGGCGATGGCGCTCGAGTCGCGGAACGGGACGAGGGCGCCGCGGTTGTCGGCCAGCAGTTCCTCGGCGTGCCAATACGGCGTGGAGACGACCGGCTTGCCGCAACCGAAGGCGTAAGCGAGCGTGCCGGAGGTGATTTGCGCCGGCTCCAGGTAGGGGGTGAGGTAGATGTCGGCGGCGGCGATAAACTCGATCAGTTCGTGCCGTTCGACGAAGCGGTTGTAGAAGATGACGTTCTTGCGGACGCCGAGGTCGCTCGCCATCCGCTCAAGGCTGAGCCGATAGGTTTCGCCTTGCTCGCGGACGAGATTGGGGTGGGTGGCGCCGAGGACGATGTAGACGACGTTGGGAAATTCGCGAATGATCTCCGGCAACGCTTGGAGCGCGTACTCGATCCCTTTGTTCGGAGAGAGCAGGCCGAACGTGAGAATGACGTGCTTCCCCTCGACGCCGAACTGTTCCTTCGACGCGTTCGGATCGACGAACGGCATGTCGGGAATGCCATGGGCGATGACGTCGATCTTCGCGGCGGGCACTCCATAAATATCGAGTAAAAACTCGCGACCTCGCTGCGACATCACGACGAGGCGCGAGGAGAGTTCGGCAAGTTCCCGTAGTACGCGGCGTTGATCGTGCGAAGGTTCCTTCAGCACCGTGTGGAGCGTCGTCACCACCGGCATGCGCACGTCGCGCAGCAACGCGAGAATGTGCCGTCCCGCCTGGCCGCCGAAGATGCCGTACTCGTGCTGCAGCGAAACGACGTCGATGTTGCTGAAGTTGAGAAAGTCGGCCGCGCGGCGATAGGAATCGAGGTCTTGCTGCTCGAACTCGAACTGCACTTCTCGCGGGTAGTCGTAGCCTTCGGCGACGTCGTTTACCGGCACGACGCAGCAGTCGATCGACGGGTATTGAGCGGCGACCGCGCCGAACAGGTCGGCGGTGAACGTGGCGATGCCGCACTTGCGCGGCAAATAGTCACCGATGAAGCCGAGCTTGCGAAAATCGGTATTACGAACCATGAGGCGCTCACGAGTAAAAGGGCGACGGTCCGCGTCGCGGCGTCCGATCGGCTCCTGGCCAATTGACAATATAGTCCCGTGGCGCGCCATGGCTGCGTGTGGCGAGGGGACTGCCTGAGAAGTACGCGACGAATTTACTGCTGAGGCTTTTTCTGCACGAGAATCATCTGATCGACGATGCGGCCGATTCCCGGCACGCTTTGGACCGCCTTCATGATGGGGCCGCGCTGAATCGCATACTGCAGCGTTCCGGTGAGCGTGACCATCCCCTTCTGCACGTTGACCGTGACGCGAGTCTGTGAGCCCGTGCCTGAGCGCATCAATCGCTGGTTGACGGCCTTTAGAAGATCCTTGTCCGAGACTTGATTGCGGCCGAGCATGGCTTCGCCTTTCCCAATAGAAGAAGAGTCCGCGATGAGAATCGCAGCGGGGAAAGGGATCGACCATATGGCCGAGGGTCGGTCAGTGAGAGAGGATCTCCCGTCCGACTGTCATCGTAGGGGTGCGCGAGTTTTCACGCCACTGCTGAAATCTTGTGCTGAGGGCGATTTTCTGACGATTCGGTCGAGTTTTTCGGCGCCAAACCGGACGGCGCCGCGAAGAATTTTTCTAAAAAGGCCCCGCTTGCACTTCGTCAGTCCAGACGCGGAACGAGCTTAATTGATTCGCCCCGAACGTCGTCGTGAGGGCGACGTCGGCGGCGTCGCGGCCGCGGGCCATGAGGATGCGGCCGATGCGCGGCGTGTTGTTCCGGGCGTCGAAGGAGTGCCACGCCGCTCCCAGGTAAACCTCAAACCACGCGCTGAAATCCATCGGCGCCGGTTGCCGCGGCACGCCGATGTCGCCGAGGTAGCCGGTGCAGTAACGGGCCGGAATGTTGAGCGAACGGCAGAACGTCACCGCGAGGTGCATGTAGTCGCGGCAGACGCCGACACGCTCGCGGTAGACTTCGAGCGCGGTGCGATTCGCACGGGCTTTCAAATAGTCGAAGCGAATGTGCCGGTGGACGAAGTCGCACACCGCCTGCACCAACGGCCAACCGGCCGGTAGGTGGCCGAACAGCTTCCAGGCGGTATCGCGCAGTTCGCTGTCGACCTCGCAGTAGCGGCTCGCCAAGAGGTAGTGGAGCACGTCGTCGGGGAGTTCGTGGACCGGATTCTGACGAGCCTGCGGCGCTTGGGCGTCGGGCAACCCGCTGTCTTCCACGACGGCGTCGGTCCGAAACATGACGCGGCCGGCCGGGACGGTGGTTCGACCGCACTGGTTTCCGTAAAGGTCGAAGTAAGGGTTGATGGCGCCCGCGGGGGAGACCGTCAGGCGTTCGAGCCGGCGGATCGACGCGGTGCGCGTCGGGTGGATGTTGCCCAGCAACAGCACCGTGGTCGGCGCCGCGAAATCGAAGGCGGCTTCAAAACCGGCGTTAATCAGCATGGGGACAATGTATCAGTTCCCGCCTGGGAGAGGTTGGCTTCAGGAAAGCATGTGGCGCCGTCGTGAATTGTACTCTAACACTTGGGCGGGTTCGGACTGGTCGTTTAAGCGACCAGTCCGAGGGCGCAGGCGGGGAGCGTTATTTGCCCGCGAGGGCCTTGAGAATGGCGGCCCGCAGTTCGCGGCCTTTCAGCGGCATCTTCACGACGATGCGGCTGGGGCTCGTTTGGGCTTCGCCCTCGAGCACGCCATGGCCTTCGCCGAGGAGCAGCACGGTGGGGATGAGCTTGGTCCGCATGTCGCCGCCGAGCTTGTTGAAGGCGTCCAGCGCTTCGCGGCCGAGTTGACCGGAACTGAGCATGATGACGTTGAACGCCTTCACGTCGTCGTAGATCCGCTGGAAGAGTCGTTCGGGATCGGTGGTGACCAGGACGCGGTAGCCTTGTTTCTTGAACAACTCGCGGAAGAGGTCCTGCATTTTGTGATCGGACTCGACGATCATCAACTTGCGCGGCTCGCCGGCGTCGTCTTGGCCTTCGAGCTTGGCCTGTTCTTCCAGCAGCGCCGGATTGTCCTTCGCCTCGGCGACGCGCTTCGCGGCGACCTTGAGGTCGGCGAGCATTTCGCCCGGCGTCTGGTAGCGGCGCGCCGGATCGAGTTCGAGCGACTTGGTAACGATCCGCGCCAGCGGCAGCGGGATGTGCGGGGCGATGTCGAGGATCGGCTTGATGTCCATGAAGCGCGACTTGCTGAGCCGCTGCGAGCGTTCGCGCGTTTCGGCGAGGGCCGGCTTGCCGCTGAGCATCTGGTAATAGATGCAGCCGGAGAAGAAGATATCGCTCCGCGTGTCGTCCTTGCGGACATTGGTGGCCCGTTCGAGGCCGGCGTAGTCGATCGTGCGGGGGTTCGCTTCGTCGGCTTCGGCGCCTTCCATCCCGGCAAGGCCGAAGTCGAGAATTTTTGCGTCGCCGTCGCTGGAGACGATGACGTTCGACATCTTCAGGTCGCGGTGCGTGATCCCCTTGAGGAAGGCGTAGTTCAGCCCCGCCATCATGTCGGCGGCGATGCGGGTGGCGTCGAGCGGTTCGAACTTGCCGCGGACTTTGTAGAAGTCGCGGAGGTTCTGTCCCTCGACGAAGTCCATGACGATGTAGTTGAGGGCGCCGATGGAGACGACCTCGTGGATGGCGACGATGTTGGGGTGCTTCAGCTGCGCGCCGAGCTCCCCTTCCCGGCGGAAGAGTTCGCGTTTGTCGTCGCCGCCGGCGCGGCTGTAGCGGCTGCGCAACACCTTCACGGCGAACAGCTCGCCCGTATGAATGTGCGTGGCGCGAAACACTCTAGCGAATGTGCCGGCGCCGACGCCGTACAGGATTTTGTAGTCGCCGTAGAAAAAGCCGTTGCGATGCCCTTCGATCAGACGGTCAAGCTGATAGTTGGTCAGCAGTCCGCGCCGGACGAGCGTTTGCTTGAAGGGTTCGTAGTCGACGGCCCGCGTGCCGAACTCGGCCCAGACGCCGTTCAGGTCCTGTTCGGTCAGGACGTTGACGTCGACGGCCCGCTGCGCCAGCTTCTCAGCAGTGAGGGTGGTGGTCATCGCGCACTGGTGGGCTGTCTCGAAAGCGTTGCCGAGCGAGCCGATTAGGGAAAGTCAGCGGGAAGTTGGAACCGTCGGAGAGCCGCCGCTAATGGATCTCCTCGAGCGCCGTCCGCGCGACAGTGCCCCTTGTCGCCAGCGGTCGCCTCTCTCTTACTCTTCCAACTTTAGCCGATATTCGTCCCGTTCGCGACGAGTCGCTTCCAAATCGAACATGAGGTACTTCATGTCGAGGCGGAGTTGGCTGAGAGCGTCCTGAACCAGGGTCAGAATCCGGCGACGGCGTTTGGTGCTTTCCATGACGGCGTCGACCAACGGAGCGAGCTGAGCGGCGTACGGCGCCGGCATGCCGTGGATCGCCTCCGACAAGCGAAGGAGGTCGGCAGGGATCTGGTCCTGGGTGGTCGCGATCGAATCGGGCGTGTTGTTCATCGTGCGTCTCCGGGTGGCTTGCTGAGGCCACCCTCTAAGGCACTGCTCGTGCCACGGTCATTTCAGACCAACGCCCCGTTGCTGCAAATCATTGTAGTGAAAGGAGTTAGCGTGCAGCAAGCGATTGGCGGTTCGAGTCGTGCTGCCACCCTGCCTGTGGCGGAAACGCCTCGACTTGATCTGGCCCCTGTGCGGAAAGACTGATACAAGCCCAAGTTACGACGAGCCGTGAGGCTGCCGACCGATGTTGCCCTGCCGCAACATGCTGGTGGGACGCCTGGCCGCCGCTCGGCGATCGTGGGAGAGCGACGCCGCGTCCGCGCTTCGGCGTCGTCATTTCTTGTCTGGCCACAGCGATTGTATGCATGGAGACGACAAAGCGAAGTTGGCGCCCCCGCGCTTGTCGCCTGTGCGCAGCGCTTTCAATTGCTGCTGCAATACTTGCATGGCCGTTTTGCCGATTGGCGCCCGCTCAATCGATCGAAGCGTCGCCATCGTCGCCCGTGTTGCTGGACAATATGGACGACGCCACGCCGACGTTCAAACTCCTCAATCCGTCGACCGAGGTGCGACTGATTGGGCAGGCGATTGAAGCTGGCCGGAGCCGATTTGGCAACGCCTCGGAGCGGGTCGTCGTCTCGGTCGCCCCGGGGAGTTCGGCGCAGCTCGCGTACGATCTGCCCGCGGCGATCGTGCTGAGCGAGACGCGACTATCGGCGTGGGTTTCCTGCAGTCGCCCTGGCGCCCAGTTGGCGGCGACGGTGGTGCTGCCGCGGGCGATCGACGAGGAGACGGGCCAGCCGCGGCGGTTGCTCATTCGTTCCAACAAGAATGGCCGCGGCGGCGATTGGGAACAGCTAAGCTTTAACGAGATCGCCAAGGAACTACCGGCCCAGGCGCGGGTGGCGCGGGCTCACTACGGCGGCGCCATGGATGAGCGCGAAGCCTATGTTTCGCAGTTGGTCATCCTCGCGCCGGGCGGTCCGGGGCAGACCGACCTGTGGGTCGATCAGGTGGCGATGTACGGCGTGCTGAACGTGGGGGGCCATGCGCCAGGGTCGACGCCCAATGGCGTCGTCTCAGGTAGTCCAGTGACGCCGGCGGCGTACGAAAATGCGGCGACTAACGCGACGCCGCCGGTGACGGCGCTAAGCGGCAAGCCGCCGGCGGTGCCGCGGATTATTCAGTGGCAGGGGGAACCGCTGGAGTTCCTACAGAAGCTGGGGTTTGACGCCGTTTGGATGGGCCGGCCGCCGGTTGACAGCGAAATTGCCGATGCCCGCCGGTTGGGGATGTTCATCGTCTGCGAACCGCCGACGCCGGAGCAGATGCGGACGCTGCCGCTCGACGGTCGCTTCGCCCAGGTGATGGCGTGGGACTTGGGGACGCTCACCCAGCCGGGCGACCTGGAGCTTTGCCACCGCTGGTCGCAGGCGATCGAGTATTACGAATCCGTGCCGTCGCGCCCCGTGCTGCTGCGGCCAACCGGGATGACGCGCGAGGCGAGCCGGATCGCCGACCTGGTGATGATTGGCCGGCCGACGCTCGGTTCCACGATTTCGTGGCCCGCCTATGGGGCGTGGCTCGGCCAGCAGCG
>JBGSMO010000415.1:0-3284 GCA_041740115.1 Pirellulales bacterium | reverse complement strand
CTTAGCGCGGCCCCGCGCCGCGTCGCCGCCGCCTGCACGCTGCTCATCGCCGCTATCGCCTCGCAAGTTCATGCGACGACCCTCCTCCAACAAAACTTCGACGCCCTCCCCCTCGGCCCCAGCGTCAACGAAACGCCCATCGCCGCCAACGTCTGGACGAAGACCGCTCCCGCCGGCTGGTCGATCGACGACAGCGGCATGCCCGCTGGCGGCGGCGTCACCGAGTGGAAAGGCTGGTCGTTCGCCGATCCCGCTTGGTGGAGTCAGGCAGCCCAGGACCAAGGCCGCTCCCAATTCACCAAGGGAACCGGCGTCGTCGCCGTCGCCGATCCCGACGAATGGGACGACCTCGCCCACGACGCCGGCACCTACAACTCATTCCTCAACACCCCGGCGATCTCGCTCGCCGGCGTCGGCGCCGGCTCCGCACAGCTCCGGTTCGACAGTAGCTGGATGCCCGAAGGCGTTCAGACCGCCACCGTCACCGCCTCCTACAACGGCGGCGCGGCGACGGAAGTCCTGCGTTGGGAATCCGAAGGCGGCAACCAAGCGTTTTTCAAAGCCGCCAACACGAACGAAACAGTGAACGTCCCGCTGAACAACCCCCTCGGCGCCACGACGATGACCCTCTCGTTCGGAATGACTAACGCCGGCAACAACTGGTTCTGGGCCGTCGACAATTTGGTCGTCTTTACGCCCCTCACCCTGCAAGTCGACGCCGCCAGCGGCGCCATGAAAATCCTCGGCGACGCCAGCTTCGCGCTCACTGGCTACGAGATCGCCAGCCCCAGCGGCTCGCTCAACCCCGCCGGCTGGAAGGCAGGCAATCTCGACGCCCAGAACCTCGGCACGCCGACCCCGGCGGCCGCAGACTTCAACAACACGGGCGGCGTCAATGCCGCCGACCTCGCCCTCTGGAAAACGGCGTTCGGAGCCACCGCTGCCGCCGACGCCGACAACGACAACGACTCCGACGGCGCCGATTACCTCCGCTGGCAGCGCCAATTCGGCCAAACGAGCGATGCCGGCTCCACCTGGCTCACCCTCCTCGGCACGGAATCGCAACTGATCGAGTCGTACCTCCAGGGGAGCTCCACTTTCGCCGCCGACCGCCCCATCGGCGCCGGCTTCGACGCCGCCCAAGGAACCCGCGACCTCCAGTTCACGTACACGACCCTCGCCGGCGAAAAAGGAACCGGCTTCGTCCAGTACGTCAACATCCCCGCCGTCGCCGCCATCCCCGAACCAACGGCTGCCGCCCTCATCTCAATCGCATCGCTCGGCCTCCTGTTAATGCGTCCGCGCGCTCGCAACAAATGATAGAATCGTAACGAGCAAAGGCCTGAAACAGGCTCGCCCTTATCTCTGCATGCATCCTTTGCGCCTTCGCGCCTTTGCGCCTTTGCGCCTTTGCGAGAAAGCTACCGGCAAGTCTCACGCAAAGACGCGAAGACGCAAAGGGACACAAAGCAAGACAAACACAGTATTCCTCATCGAACTATGTCCAAAATTATCACACTCCTTCTCGTCTGCTTGACAATCGCCGCCACTGCCCGCGCCGAAGCGGCCGCCCCGCCCCTCCCGCAGGCCCACTCGCATAACGACTACGAGCACGAGCGCCCCCTCTTCGACGCCCTCGACCGCGGCTTCTGTAACATCGAAGCCGACGTCCACCTCGTCGACGGTCAGCTTCTGGTCGGTCACGACCCCGAAGACGTCGACCCCCAGCGCACTCTCCAGGCCCTCTACCTCAACCCGCTCCAAAAACTCATCGCCGAGCACGACGGCAAGATCTTCCCCGACGCTCAGCGCCTCACGCTCCTCGTCGACTTCAAAACCGACGGACCCGCCACCTACGCCGCCCTCGCCAAGGCGCTGCAGCCGTACGAAGCCATCCTCTCCGGCCTGCACGACGGCCAGTGGCAGCCCCGCCAAGTCGACGTGGTCATCAGCGGCAATCGCCCGATCGAACTCATCGCGCAAGACAAACAGCGACTCGCCGCGATCGACGGCCGCCTTAATGACCTGCAAAATGGACCGACGGCCGAGCTGATGCCGCTGATCAGCGACAACTGGATCAGTCATTTCCAATGGCGCGGCGAAGGCCCCATCCCCGCCGCCGAGCGCACCAAACTCCACGCTCTCGCGCAGACAGCCCACGCCCAAAACCGCCGCCTCCGCTTCTGGGCCACCCCCGACTCGCCCACCTTCTGGCAAGAACTCCAATCCGCCGGCGTCGACGTCATCGGAACGGACGACCTCGCCCTCCTCCAATCGCACTTGGCCCCCCCAAAGTAGCCGCGGGTCAACGACCCGCCGGAGCGACTCTCCAAATCGGCCTCCCCGCGCGCCAAAACCGGCCGCGCCGCCGAAACTTCTTCCCAAAAAGCCCAAAATAAATCCGCCAATTTTTCCGTTGAAATTGGGCCACCCAATCCGCTAACGTGAACTTCCGTCCACGTCTTGCCGGCGAGCCGTGATCTCTCTCGCCAAGGCGCAAAGACGCCAAGATTCGCCAAGAATCCGGGGAATAGGAATTCTTGTTATTCCCCCGTCTTTCTTCTTGGCGTTCCTTTGCGCCTTCGCGCCTTGGCGAGAGACTTCACGCGCCGCCGCACAAAAACATCAAAGGGGAATTCACATGCAACCGTCCTACACGCACGGCAGCAGCCGCATCATGACGCCCGCGCGTCGCACGAAGCTCTGCGAGCTGATCGCCGAGAGTCACACGATCGAAGAGGCGTCCGAGGCGATCGGCGTCTCGATCCGCACCGTCCAGCGCGAGCGCAAGCGCGACGAAGACTTCGACCATGAAGTGCTCTTGGCGCTGCAGAAGACGCCCGATCCATTGAAGCTCATGGAGCAGGCGGCCCGCACCCACTGGCGCGCCGCCGCCTGGCTCCTGGAACGCCAGAATCCCGAAGAGTACGCGCGCAAGCCGGTCAACACGACCAGCCCGAAGAAGGTGGCCACGGCGCTCCGCTTCGTCCAGGAGGCGGCGCTGGAGGCCGTGCCGGAGGAATTTCACGAAGCTCTCTATAAGCACGTGCAAGCGGCGCTGGAGGAGGCGTTCAAAACCTGCTTCCCGACGATGGGCAAGTGGGGCATGCCCAAGTTCCCTAAGCTCCCGGTCGACACGCCGCTCGCCGACGTGCAGGCCGACAAGGCCTGGGACGCCCGCGCCGCGATCCTCCGTGGCGGCGACGAGCAAGGGAACCTTGCGCCTCCCTCGCCGGTCGGTCGCGTCGAGCTCGCGGAGCGCCAAGCTCAGGAAGCGGCCCGGC
>JBGSMO010000366.1:0-6214 GCA_041740115.1 Pirellulales bacterium | reverse complement strand
CGGCACTCGCCGGCGTGGCGGCGCTGGCGTTGGCGCGACGTCGTCGGCGTCGGTAGATCGGCCCCCGGCTTGAAGAGCCCGGGGGCTAAAGCAGCCCGTTAGGCATCATCGCTGCTACGCCTCGTCGAAGTCGGGATCGTCCGCGAACGGCGAGTCTTCGTCTTCTTCCTCGACGATTTTTTCCTCCGGCTCGGCGCCGCCGAAGGTGTCGGGGAACTTGTCGTCCTCGGTCAGGTCGTCTTCCCAATCTTCCTCGAAGTCGTCGTCGAAATCGTCGTCGAAGTCGTCTTCGTCGAAGTCGTCGAAGGGGTCGTCCCCCTCGGCCGTTTCGCCCGTGAACGTCGGCGCCAAGCGGTCGCCGTTCCACGGCAGGTCGCCCAACTCCGCCAGCCCGCGCGACGCGCCGGCGAACATGGGGGCGACTTCGCCCGCTGGCGATTCCAATATCGACTCTGCCGAAATGGCGCAGACCATTGCTTGCAAACCTTCGAGGGTATTAAAACGTGCCGCCCCAGCGTCGGTCAGGGAACCCGGCCGGCACCTTGATCGACCCACAACGATAGCATGAATCTTACAGAATCGCTGCCCTCCCCTTCCCCGTCAACCGCCGAGCGGTGCTGGCAGGCCTGTCTAGGCCGTTTTTCGTCTTTCCGCTAGACTAACTTACGATCGCGCGACCACTCCCCGCGCCGCATGGATGTACAAGGACGATCGAAATGGACGGAGCTGCGCTTTTGGCGTTAATTGCAGCGGTCGGTTTTGGCTGGCAGCCGATGCCGGACGGCAGCGAGCGGTACGAATATATCGTCCAAGTCGACCAAGATCTGGCGGCGACGCTGGCCGCCGGGAAGTCGATCCCGATCGTCGGCGAGGTCCCCGAGGGGATTCACCCCATCGCCCGGGTGCGCGTGGTCGTTGGCGAGGATTCCCTGCCGCGGGAGCGGCTTGTCACGCGACTGAAGCCGGTCGTTGTGGCCTCTGCCGGCGGTGCCACGGCCGACGGCGCAGCGGGTGAGCAGTCGATCGTCGTCCGCGGTCAGAACGCCGTGGCGCCCAGCCAATACAACCAGTACGCGGCGCCGCCCGCCCCTTCTAGTTCGCAGTTGTTCGACAACGCCTCGGCGGCCGCTGAATCGGCATGGAACCAGAACGTCGCCGCGCCGGCTGCCGATGCGTTGAACACGGCGGGCCAGAATTTACAGAATCAACTCGTCGCGCCGGTCCAGCAGGGGATCAACGACGCTGCGAATCAGTTCCAGCAGAGCGTCGACCAGAACGTCCAAGGCGCCGCCGCGTCGCTGGGCGAGCGAACCAAAAGCCTCGTCAACGAACTAGCGCAACCGCTAACGCCGCAACCGGCGCAGACGGCGCGCGGGCTCCGCCAACAGCAGGCGTCAGTTCCCCTGACTGCGGTCGCTCCGCCGGCGACCGGCGCCGCGGCAACGGCCACTCCCTACAACGGTGCAGCCGTGCCGCCGACGTCAACGTCGAATTGGAACCAAGAGCCGCCGTCGACCAATCCCTTGCGTGCTGGTGTTGATCCTTCAACTTCGTCGCAGGCAGCCGGCGGTGCGACTGAATGGAACAGCCAGCCGTCATCGACAGGCTTCCCCGCGAGTTCGCCATTGGCTCAGCCGAACCTCGGCAACGGCGGATTCGCCGGGCAGCCGCTCCAGCAACAGTCGCCGCCGCCGATGGCTTCTTCGACGACGCCGGGCGTGAACGACTGGAACAGTGCGCCCACGCCCGTCGCG
Organism: Pirellulales bacterium; assembly: GCA_041740115.1. Classification (GTDB taxonomy): domain Bacteria; phylum Planctomycetota; class Planctomycetia; order Pirellulales; family Lacipirellulaceae; genus Lacipirellula. Next base: position 4,460 of record JBGSMO010000366.1, on the reverse strand, counting down.
ACCACGCCGACTGCCGCCGGCCAACCGACGGCAGGCAACGGCGGCTTCGGCGGGAACGATCCCTGGCAGGGAGTTCCCGACCCGCGGACGCCAGCTACTGGCGCCTCAACGCCGGGCGGCGCTCTCGCCGCTGACCCTCCCGCACCCTATCGGGGCGCCGGAGCGGGCGGATTGAACGACTTCCCCACGACTCCTCCGCTGAATAGCGCCTCATTGGGCGGATCGACGCCGAATCTCCCGCCTTCAAGCGCCGCGACGCCGGGGATCGATCGGGGCATGTTGAGCCAGGCGCCGGGACGACCGTTGGATGGATCGGCCGCTCCCACGACCGGCCTCGGCGGCGTGCCGGCGGCGAGCGTCTCGACGGGGCAAGGTTCGCCGCAGGCGCCCGCGCCGCGCGACATCTTTGCGACCAACCGCCCAAACTCGGCAACGACGCCGGCCGTAAACGGTCAACAACCGACGACTCCACCCCAGACGAATCTGGCGAACGCCGCTGACGCTTCGAACGGCGCTGGCGTCACCGCCGGCGGCAAAGACAACGCCGTGATCACGCTGGTCGCGTGGGTGCTGCTGTTCGGCTCGGCGTTCGGCAACCTCTATCTCTTCTGGAGCTACCTCGACGTGCGGCAGAAGTACCGGTCGCTGGTTCGCAAAACGGCGCGGGCCGTCGGCAGCCGGTTTTCGGCGGCGTAGGTCAGCTTTCTAGAGCGCCTAACGCATCGCTGCCGCAATTTCAGCCCCTGGCTCCGCCAGGGGGTCGGTTGCCATCCCGCTAGGCGTCGTCCCGCGTTGTGCTACCCCCCGGCGGAGCCGGGGGCTGCAGACGCGTCAAACTTGCCGCCGCCAGATTGGAAAACCTGACGTACTTTTGGCTTTTGCACGGGCCGCGGGGGCCCCTATTAAAACGGTCCAAAAGTCTGGGCGCTGCGCCGGGCATCGGCTCGATTTGGCTCGGTAAAAATCGAGTCGAAACGACCCTTCATGCCTTACAAACGCGAGCGGCTTTTTGGACTTTTGGTATTGGCGGCGCTGGTCAAAAAGTCTCGCAGAGCTGTCGCGCCGCGCGACGTGCGAACCTAACGGTCTCGGGAGCCTTTTGACACTGGGGAGGTTCCACGGCATTGAACGCCGCCAGTGGCAAAAGGCTCCCGACACCCTCCACGCCTGTCGTTGTCGCGAAGTTGATTTTTGGCGACAGCACGCCAAGCACCTTAAGTCCTTGAGCCGCCTTGGCTTGCAAGTTCCGGTGACGCTCGATCTGTCGCCTGTCGTCGCGACAGCGAACGTCGCAAGCAGTCCTTGGCCAACCAATGCTGTCCGCCGCTCTGAGAGACGCGATTGCGCTAGGCGCGTAGTGCGGCCTGCCCGTCGTCGCGATGCGACCGGTTCGATTGTTTGGATTTGGGATGCCAAAGAACTGAAATATACGCCCGTTCACTATACAGAAGCGGGTGGCCAAAAGCAAGCGGCGGAGTCGCTCTTTTCGACCCATGACCGGGCGCCATCGGCCGTGCGTCGGGGGCGAGAAGAGCAGCGGCTTACTGCCGGTTATCGAACGCAGGGTGGAGAAACCTCTTCGCGTAATCGTGTTCGGACCATTTTTCCGCCTGGTCCAGATCTTTGGTGCGGATCGTTTTCACGACCTGGTAGTACCGCATGACCACCATCTCGTAGGCAACGTCGCCGGCCCCGCAGGCGACGGCCCGATCGCGCAGCGCCGCAAATCGCTCTTTCACATCGGGCGCCCCAAAGTAGACGTCGTTCGCGAGCCGAATAACTGCCGTGCCGGAGGCCGTCGGCCAGAACCAATCGTCAGAGACGACGAGACCTTCCACGCCGAAGGCGCGCAGGTTGGCAACTTCCGCGATCAATCGCTGTCGTCGCCACTGTGCGGCGCCGAACAGGAAGGCTGTGGCGATCATCACGACGAGCAGCGTGGAGAGCGCAAAGCGCTTGGGGAGTTTGATCACGCCGTCAGGATAGCTCTGGTTGGCGTCCTCGCCTACCTGGGCGTCGGAATTGCGAGAGGCTTCGTTGGCGACGTATTCGCCCCAGGTTTGTCGCGGCGGGTCTTGCCTCTTGCGGCTGCGCCGCCCCGGTAGCCGCGTGGGCGGCAACAGGGGCTAGCCGTCGCTATACTTGGCATCTATGCCTCAACATCTGCAATCATTTCGATTCTCGCTACGGCGGCTGTTCGCCGTGATCGTCGTTGTCGCCGCCGCTGGAGCAATCTACGTCGCAACTATCGGCCAGTCGCCGATGTGGCGGCTCTTCGGCGGCGGGGAGAACATGGCGATCGTGCGCGAGGCGACGCGGGTGGAGGCGCATCGGGTAGTTCCGCCGCCGGGATGTATACCGATGGAGGACTATATTTCGCCGCTCGATTTCAAGATTGCTGCGGGGCCGGCGGGTGTGCCGGCGGATATGGCGAAGGAATTGGCGACGACATTGCTCTCAACCGACACTTATTCATGGGGCTCAGATAAGGCGTGCGGATATCCGGTTTACGGCGTGAAGCTCTCTTTCTTCCGCGGGAGCGAGCGCGTTGACGTTTATTTCTGTTTCAAATGCTCGGTGCTGGCCGTCGTTCGGGACGAACAAGTTGTCGGCAGAGCCGATTTTGATCACGGCGAGCGGGTGTTCGTCGACGCCGTGAAGAAGTTCTTTCCGCAGGATGCGGAGATTCAGGCGATTCGCCAATGAACGACGTCGGGCGACGGCGTTTACAGTCCCATCCCCTGGCAGCTGAAGGGTACGGGTACTGAGTACTAAGTACAGCAGGGTAGCGGCGCTGGTGGTCGCGACGCTCGGCCGCGAATGATCGACCCATTGCGGCAGGGCGTCGGCGCTATTCGCGTTGCTGCACATCCTACACTCCTACCCCCAGGACTTTTAAATTCTCCCGTCGTGGTACACTGCGGGGGTCTATCTTGTGGCTTTGGGCATACGACAATCCTATAGGCGACACGCTAATGAACTGGACTAAGATAAATCTCCTATGCACACTTTCAACTCTTCTGCTTTCCGTTTGGCGCAATGATTGCGCCGCAGGCATTGTTGCTTACAACAATTTCAGTGTGGGTGACACGTACTTGAATCAGGGAAGCTGGCAAGGAAGCTCCGATGATATGGAGGTCATGCTGGCACAACGCTTCACGCCTACAGCAAGCGGGAAAGTCGAAAAACTTGAGCTAGCAATGCGGTTCACAGACCGTTGGCGGCCATTTGACGATAACAATCTTGATGAGCTAGCTCTCTCGATCGTGCAAGGCCATTCGGGCAGTCCCGGCACGAACGTACTATGGTCTCAGACCTATACCGGAAATGTCCCACATGGCCGCGGCGTTATATCATTTGACGTCGTTGCGGGACCCGTCCTACAAGCGGGTGCTAAGTATTGGATAACTAGCAGATCCACCTCTTTCGGATTTCGACCGCATGGCTGGTCGAGTGCCGACGCGGCAATAGAACCTCTCGGCGCATTCAACATTCGCGCTAGCAGCGGGTTTATCCAAGGCCAATGGGCAATCGCTGATCCAACGACTCGCCCTTTCGTTTTTGAGAGGACCTTGCGCGTCACCCTAGTTCCGGAACCGATAGTTGGCGCGATGCTCGTGGTTGGTGCAGCCGTTATCTTTGCCTACCGCCGAAGTTGTTTACTGCGAGCCTGGTCGTAGTCGTTGTTTGGGCGGCAATCGCTCGAGCCTTTATAAGAAGGCTCGGGCGATTTTCTTGGAGGATTGGCAATGGCGGGCGACATGGCGGCGGAAGTAACGTGCTACGAAGTGTCGCGCCAGATCCTTCGCTACGCTCAGGATGACGCTGCGGCAGTTCGGGGAGCCAGAGCCTTGTGTGGCGCCGTCAGGCTGGAAAGCCTGACCTACGCGCGGCGCGGTTCTAAATGATCGCCGCGACGTAAATAGTTCGGCACGGCGTGATGGCGGCGGGAGCCTCGTTCGGCGTGGCGGCCGAGGGCGTCGTCGGCGCTGACGATGAACGCCAGTGCGCCCTCCCCTTCGGTTGGTTCGTCGCGGTAGTCGCTCGCCGGAAGATCGAACGAGTATTCGTGGAACTCCGACGGGGCTTCGACTTCGACCGCAGCGGGTGCGACGGCAGCCGGGGCGGCGAAGGGCTTCGTCGCGACTGCCGGGCGTTCTTCGATGATGCGCTCGATGAAGGGGTAGTCGTAGAGGTCCAGCGCGGGGATGGGTGCGGGAGCGGGGACCGCGACCACCGGTCGCGGTTTTTTGAGGGGTTTCTTTTTGGGCTTCGGGGGGGCGATGATTGGTTCTTCGAGGACCACCGGCTCCGGTTCCGCGACGACGACCGGGGCGACGAACGGTTCGGGTTGGCCGCGGCGGACGGGGATGCGGCGGCAGTCGCCGTCGAGCTTTCGGAACATTTCCCACATGTGCTCGTGGCAGGTGAACAGGAAGAGCTGGTGGCCGCCCGCGGCG
>JBGSMO010000343.1:0-36324 GCA_041740115.1 Pirellulales bacterium | reverse complement strand
CGTCGCCCGGCGGCGCACCCGCGACGCCGCTGCGGCTCGCACCTTCGCGATGATGTCTTCGCTAATCTGGGCCGTGCCGTTCGTGACGTCGATCGACGGCTTCGTGACGAAATCGAACGCCCCGAGTTCCAGCGCCTTCAGGGTCGTTTCCGCCCCGCGCGCCGTGAGCGACGACACCATCACCACCGGCATCGGCCGCGCAGCCATCAGCTTCGACAGGAACGTCAGCCCATCCATCTTGGGCATCTCGACGTCGAGCGTCAGCACGTCGGGCGATAGCTCTTGAATCTTCTTCCAGGCGATCAACGGGTCCGCCGCGGCGCCGACGACCTCAATGTCGCAGTCGTGCGTGAGAATGCGCGTCAACAATTGCCGCATCAGTGCGGAGTCGTCGACGACGAGAACTTTGATTTTCGCCATGGATCCGCCTACTTAGAACAACGTGACCGCATCGCTAGCGGGGGCCGTCGTGGTCGTCTTGGTCTGTCGGAGATAGTGAACCTCCTGCCGCAGCGTTTCGTCGAGCATGCGATTCGGCAGCGGCTTCACCAGCGCCCGAGCGGTCGCCGTGTAAAAGCAGAGCTTCACCCCTTGGTTGCCGCCGACCCGCTGGGCGGCCAGCCAGATTCCTTCGTCTTCCAGAAACTGCCGCACGAAGGCGACGTTTCGCTGTCCGATCTGCAGTTCGGCCCCCTGCAGCGCCAGCACGTTGGCCCCGCCGAAGACCTTCGCCTGCAACCGTCGCCGGTCGCCGCCCAACCGCATGATCTTGTTGATCAGCAGTTCCATCGCATGAATGCCGAAGGCCGCGCTCGTCGTTTCGCGGTTCGCATCCGGCAACATGAAGTGATTCATCCCGCCGATGCGCGTCACCGGGTCGTACAAGCAGGCCGCGACGCATGAGCCGAGGACCGTCGCCACCAGCGCAGGCACGTCGCTGGCGAAGACGTCGCCGACGATAATCGAGCGTTGCGGCAGTGAGGTTGACGACGAATCCACGAGGGCGTCCTTGGAACGGTTGCTACTCAGCAAGCTGAAAAATCGTGTTGCCCAACGGCTGCACCGGGCTGGGCGTCCACTGAATGCTCTCCGAATGGCCCAACATCAGATAGCCGCCTGGCTTGAGGTAGCGGACCAATTGCTCCACGACTTTCCGCTGCGTCGGAAGATCGAAATAGATCATCACATTGCGGCAAAAAATGACGTCGAATTTGGCGTGGATCGGCCACACGTCTTCAATGAGGTTAAGCTGCCGAAATGTCAGCAGTTCGCGCAGTTGTCGTTTCGCCCGCACTTTACCGGCGAAGGCGCCAGTGCCGCGATCGAAGTAGCGCCGCATGCGCAGGTCCCCCACGGGGGCGAGGTCTTCCACGTCGAAGACCCCTTCTTCCGCGCAGGCCAGCACATAGGTGTCGATGTCGGACGCCAGAATGCGCACGTCCCACGACGCCTCGAACGGCGCGAATTCCCGCACGGTCATCGCCAGTGAGTAAGGTTCGTGCCCGTGCGACGAGGCGGCGCACCAGATGCGAACCTTGCGCGGTCCGCCGGTCGCCGTCTTGCCCACAATCGCCGGAAACAGCCGCGTCGAGAGGAATTCAAAGTGGTGCGGTTCGCGCAGGAAGTCAGTCTTGTTGGTCGTAATGCAGTTGATCATCTCCTGCATTTCCGTCCCGTTGGCGTCGCGACGGAGGATGTACTCGTAATACTCCAGATAGTCGTTCAACTGCAGGGCTCGCAATCGCTTCGCCAATCGCGACGATAGGAGACATCGCTTCGAGTCGTTCAGAGCAATCCCCGTCTCGGTGTAGATCAGGTGCTGAAACGCCTGAAATTCGTCCTCAGAGATAGTTTGCAACGCGAACGACATGATGCAGTCTCAAAGGAAAGGCCCTCGGGCGAGCTGTCGCTCGCCCGAGGGAGAGGTCTCTAACTACTTAGCGACTCCAGCTCAGAATTCCTCGAACCCGTCGTGACCGGCGCCGGCCCCGACCAGTTCGAGCTCTTCCGTCCGACGGCTCGCGATCTTCGCGGGAGCCGACTTTCGCTTCGCCGGCTTGCTTGGCGTCGAGTAGCTCTTCGCCGCGGGCTGCTTCGCCGGGGCGTAGCTCGTCGACTTGGCCGGCTGCTTCGCGTCGCGGTTCAGGTTGAACTGCGCCACGACCGCCTGCAGCTGCTCCGCTTGACCGGAGAGGGCCACGGCCGTGCCGCTCATCTCTTCGGTCTGCGAGGCGTTCGACTGCGTTACCTGATCCATTTGGGCCACGGCCTTGTTGATCTGCTCGATCCCCACGGTCTGCTCGCGGCTGGCGGCAGCAATCTCGGCGACGATGTCGGTCACCCGCTTGACGCTCGTGACGATCGCCCCCAAGGTCTCTCCCGACTTGTTGACCAATTCCGAACCGGTCTCGACCTTCTGCACCGAATCTTCGATCAGGCCTTTGATCTCGCGAGCGGCTGTCGCCGAACGCTGAGCCAGGTTCCGGACCTCTCCGGCGACCACCGCAAAGCCGCGGCCTTGCTCGCCAGCCCGAGCCGCTTCCACCGCCGCGTTCAAGGCCAACAGGTTCGTCTGGAACGCAATCTCGTCGATCGTCGTGATGATGTCGGCGATCTTCCGCGACGAACGGTTGATTTCGCCCATCGCATCGACGGCCTGAGCGACCACGGCTCCGCCCTTTTCGGCCGTTTCCCGCGAGCTGTTCGCGAGTTGGTTCGCCTGATCGGCGTTGTCGGCGTTCTGACGGACCGTCGCCGTGATCTCTTCCAGGCTAGATGCCGTCTCTTCCAGGCTCGATGCCGATTGCTGGGCGCCGCTGCTCAACTGCTCGCTCGCCGCAGCCAGTTCCTGCGAAGCCGAAGCCACCGAGTTTGAAATATCGTCCACGTCCACGATCGCGCGGGTGAACCAACGGGCAATCCACGTCGCTAGGCCGAGGCCCAACACGATGTTCACGCCCAACACAATCAGCGTCACCGTGCGGCCCGTGGCGTAAGCAGTCATCGCCTTCTTAGCTTCTTCATCACCGGCGGCGACGTTGAGATTGACTTCCTTCATCATCACTTCCGCAAGGGAGCGGTACTTCTCAAGCGACGTCGATTTGAGTACTGCCTCCGCTTCCTCATTCTTATTTTCGCTCGACAACGCCAAAATCTGCTCGCTCTCCGCCAGATACTTCTGGAGGAGTGCTGAGAATTCATCGAGAACTTGCTTCTCTTCCGGTGATGCACAGAGCTCGACGAGCTTCTTGAGATGGGTATCGATATTGCCGCGGAACCGGACGATATCCTTCTCGACCGCGTCCATTTCGGCTTCTTCCGTGCAGCTGATATGCTTGAACTCTTGAATCCGGTAGTCAGAGAGACTCGTATTCAAGAAGTTTGCGGTGTTCGTCGCTGGCATCCAATTCACCGCAAGTTCAGTAACATTCTGATTCAGCGACGACATCTTCCAGACCGCAACGACTCCCATGACGCTCATCAAAACGAGTAGCAGCGAGAACGCCGCAAACAGCTTGGCCCCTACGCTGAGGCGAGTGAACCATGACATAGTTAGTACTCCAAGGGCGCCGAGGGGCGCCGGAAAGGATGAAGGAAAGGGTGGAGGAACGAGATTCTTAAGCGGCCGTCATCTCATCGGCGGGGATTCCTTCCACGCCAACCAGACGGCCTGTATCAAGCAGCATGACGATCCGCTCGCCGAGCTTGCCCATGCCGGTGATGCACGACGAGTCGCCAACGGAAGCGAGTTCCGGCGGGTCCGCGATCGAGTCGTTAGGGATGTTCAGCACGTCGGAGACGGTGTCGACCACCAGACCGACGACCCGCGTGCCGACGTTCACCACGATGATGCAGGTGAACTGGTCGTAGTCCTTCTCGGTCATCGAGAAACGGGCCCGCAGATCGATGATCGGCACCACCGTGCCGCGAAGGTTCATCACCCCGCGCACGAAGGGAGGGGCATTCGGAATCGGGGTGATTTTGGAGAACCCCTTAATCTCCTGGACCTTCAGAATTTCAATGCCATATTCCTCGTTCTGCAATGTGAACGTCAGGAACTGGCCATTGTCGGCAGCAGAGGCCATGCTGTCGGTGGCGCGATCATCGGGCACGGGTAGGACTCCTCGAAAAAACTTGGAAAGGGCGGAGGGTTAGAACGCGAGCCGGACGAGGCCGGCTATGTCGACAATCATCGCGATGCGGCCGTCGCCCAGGATCGTGGCGCCGGAGACTCCGTCCACCCGCTCATAATTGGCTTCCAAGCTCTTCATCACCACCTGCAGTTGACCGATCAACTCGTCGACGACAATGCCGTACTTGCGGCCTTGATGCTCGACGATCACGACTAGTCCGTCGCAGGGATTCGTGGACTCGCCTGTCACGTTGAACAGGCGATGCGTGTAGATCAGCGGCAACGGTTCGCCGCGGACCATCACTAGTTCGCCGCGTTCGGCGATGTGAACGATATGTTTCGGTTCGGGTCGCAGCGATTCGACGACGCTGAGCAGCGGCAGGACGTAAACGTCGTTGCCGAGCCGCATCGCCAGGCCGTCGAGAATCGCCATCGTCAGCGGCAAGCGAATGCGAAAGCACGAACCCTTGCCTTGCGTGCTGCGAATGCTGATCGACCCGTTGAGGGCTTCGACGTTTCGCTTGACGACGTCCATGCCGACGCCGCGGCCCGAAACGTCGGTGATCTTTTCCGCGGTCGAAAAGCCGGGGAGCATGATCAGTTGGTTCGTCTCCTCGTCGGTCATCACCGCATCGGCGGCGATCAACCCGCGGTCGATCGCCTTCTGACGGACCCGCTGCGCGTTGATCCCGGCGCCGTCGTCGGCGATCTCGATGACGACGTTGCCTCCTTCGTGGAAGGCGCGAAGATGAATCCGGCCCTCGGGAGATTTGCCGGCGGCGATTCGTTGGGCCGGCGTTTCGAGGCCGTGGTCGACGGCGTTGCGAATCAGGTGCGTGAGCGGATCGCTCACTTCCTCGATCACCTGCTTGTCGAGTTCAGTCTCTTCGCCCGAAGTTTCCAAAATGACGTTCTTGCCGAGCGTCGACGCCAAGTCCCGCACAATCCGCGGGAAGCGGCGGAAGACGTTGGCTATCGGCATCATCCGCACCGCCATCACCTGCTCTTGCAGTTGCTGCGTCGTGAGGTCCATCGCGGCAATCGCTTCTTGCAAACTTTGCGCATCGCCGTCATCGCTGGCATAAGCCTGCTGAACCATCGAGTTGGCGATCACCAATTCGCCGACCAGATTGATCAGCTCTTCCACCTTGGCGACTGACACGCGGATCGACTCGTTGTAATTTGCGACCTTGCTGCGGGCCGCCTCGCCGGCGCTAGCCGGCGCTACCGCAGGCGCTTCCAACGTTGGTTCGTCGTCGAACATGATCAGACCGTCGGCTGATTCTTCGACGGCGACAACGGTCGTCACCGCTTCAGCGTTGGGATCGATCTGCCGACGGAGCGATTCGACGATCTCATCAAGATTGTCGGGAACCGCCGCCCCGTCCTTCGCCGAGTCGATCAGGCATGACAGGGCATCCGTCGCCTTCAACAGCAACTCGATCCGCTCGCTCGTCGTCGACAGTTGTCGCTGCCGCATCTGGTCGAGCACCGTCTCCACATGGTGCGTGAACCCGGCGACTTCGGTGAATCCCAAAGCCCCGCCGGTTCCCTTGATCGAGTGGGCCGCGCGGAAGATGCCGTGGATCAGCTCGTCGTCTTCCGGACGCGATTCGAGTTGCAGCAGACCGTCTTCGAGACCGGTGAGGTGCTCGGCGACTTCCTCAAAAAAAAAGGCTGCGTGAAATTCTTCGAGATCAATGTTCATGCGGTCGCTCCCGATCGTTGACAAACGCTGCGAATCGCGCGAACCAGCGCCTCTTCTCGGAACGGCTTCAGAATCCACCCGTTCGCCCCCGCGTGCTTCGCTTCTTCTTTCCGCGAGGCTGACGTTTCGGTGGTCAGAATCAAAATGGGGCACTTGGCCGTGTTCGGCAGCTTGCGGAGCTGCCTCGTTAGTTCGAGGCCGTCGACCTCCGGCATGTTCAGGTCGGTAACGACCGCGTCGACCGTTCTCGTCTTGGCCGCGGCGAGCGCTTCCCCCCCTGAACTGCAGGGCGAAACGTCGAATCCCTCAGCGGCAAGGGTCTGAGCGATCATCCGGCGAATCGACGGCGAATCGTCGACGATCACAATATGGTGGGACATGGGCTGACTTCCAGGAGAGAGTTGCGATCCGTGGAGCTAGCATTCGGGGCTTGTCGACCGGCAGAGCGGTTCAAGCCGCGATGACTCTGCTTGCACTTCCCTAGGCTCAGCGGCAACGGCAAATTGGAACGATTGACAAACCTTTGCGGGCCTGGGGGGCAACGAACGATACTTTCAGCGCATGTCTAGTCAATCAAATCGACAGTGCCTTTTTGTGCATAAGCTCGGCAAGCGCGAGACCGATTAGGCATGTCGGAGCGATGGTCTAGAGACGGACAAGAAGCGCCCCGAGAAGCACATCCGTGTCGCAACTATCGACTTGCGAATGAAGGCCGGCTGACGGTCAAACGCCTTCCGACGTGTTTGTGGAGAAATTTCCGACTGCATATTTAACGGGGTTCGCTTCGGATTACCGATGTGGAACCGCCCGCCTGCAAGTCAAATTTGCTATAGGAGATCCGCACGCGCCTGCGCATTCCCGCATTCTCATGGCTCGAAACGAGTGTGCTGTAGTGACACAAGTTCTATATCCGATCTCTGTATCACAAAGGCGAAACACTCCCATCCGACTCGATCTTGAAAGCAAAAGCCGATGCGACTGCCGCCGACTATGGACGTGTGGGTGATCGACGACGACGAGACGATTCTCGAGTCGTTGGAAGCCGCGTTCACGCGTGCTAGCTGGAGCACGCTAGCGTTTCAGAACGTCGACGACTTCAAAACGCAACTGGAAAGCACCGCGCCCGGATGCATCGTCGCCGACCTACACCTTGGCGATGACAATGGCATGGATCTCATCCGCTACGCTCATGAGGTGAGTTGGCCCGCTCCAGCCGTGTTGATTTCCGGTCACCTCACGCCCACGCTCACGGTGAAAGCGCTGCGCCAAGGCGCCATCACCGTGGTCGAAAAGCCGATTCGCATCGAGCATCTTTGCGAAGAGGTCGAACTGGCCCGCTGTCGCGGCCTAGAAATGCTCAAGGCGTATTACCATCGCGAAGCGGCTCGGGAAGCCCTCGATTCGTTGCCCGATGGACATCGCGCCGTGCTTCGCGAATTGGTCGAATGCCGTCCCCATTAGCAGATCGCCAATCGCGTCGACATTTCCCTTCGCACCGTCGAGAAGCGCAAGAAGGAGATCTTCGAACGGTTGAACGTCGGCACCTTCACCGAGTTGCTCGGCCTACTGCAACTCGCGGACGCCGGACTCGCCGGATACGAGCTCATCCTCCAGAAAGGGGCCTAGCCCTCGCCCTCGCCTTTCGCATTGCGAGCGTCTACTAATGGGCAAATGGCTGCATGTCGCTCGTGTAGCTCCCGTCGCACCAACCGAAGATGACGAAACGGCCTAGGGGTCGCTTCGAGGTTGTTCTGTAACGCCCGCCCCTTGCGATGAGCGTCCGTAGAATTTCGCGGTACGCCCCCGCTGTGATTAGGACGCGTCCTCGCTGTTGATAGCGAGCGGCAACCTTCTTGTCATGCGATTGCCTATTCACACTCGACGCCGCGCACAGCAATAGCGCTGCTGCGCAATTCACGATGGCCATGGCAAATGATCAACATCGTGTCGTTTGACGCGTCATGGCAAAGTGACTTGATGAAAGGGAGATTCCGAACTTCGCAGGTCGCGCTCGTTCCAGTTGCGGACCGGTACCGCAGCTGGTTATGGTCTTGTTGGCGGCGACTATATCGCTTGGAGTTCAACTCAATGCGTCGGGACCGATTTCGACTGTCGTGGCTATTTTCGTCGGCGCTTGTCGTCGGTCTCTCCGGCGCCGCCCGCGCTGAGACGACGTTTACGAATCAAGCGAGCACCATCCTGGCTGGCGCCGCCCTCAGCGCCCGCAGCGCCTCGCTCGCCGATATCGATAACGACGGCGATCTCGACCTCTTTTTTCACGGCGGCTCCGGGGCGCGACAACTCTATCGGAACGATTTCGTCGGCAGCGGGACGTTGGCCTACACGAACATTAGCAATACCTTGCCTTCCGGCCTTAGCGACTCTTGGAGCGCCGCATGGGGCGATTACGACGGCAATGGGTACGTCGATGTTTTCATCGGTCAAACGAATAACGGCGTATCGGGGAACGTACTCCGCAACGACGGCAACGGATTCGCGAACGTCAGCTCAGCGGTTGGTCTGAACGACCCCGGCTTCCACCAAAACGTCGCCTGGGCTGACATGAACAACGACAATCGCCTCGATCTGGTTATCGGCATGGAAGGGCCGGAAAAGCACCAGATCTACCTCCAGGGAGCCGACGGACTTTTTACGCCGGTCGGCGCCGCCAGCAATTTTCAGCAAAGTTGGGGGACGAAGGCCTACGGCATGGCCATCGGCGACACCGACGATGACGGCGATCTCGATGTCTACATCTCGACCTGCAACGGCGGCTTCAATCTGCGAAACAACTTTTACGAGAATCAATTAGCGCAGACGGGGACGCTCAGCTTCATCGACATCGCCGACTCCAACGGCACGCAGAATATGCCGAACAGTTATCACTCCGAGTTCGTCGACTTCGACGACGACGGCAAACTCGATCTCTTCATGGTGGGAGCCGACCAGGAAGAAACCCGCATCTTCCGCAATGACGGCAACAACCAGTTCACCGACGTTGCGGAAATCCTCGGACATAGCTTGCTATCAGACGTTGGCGGCGATCTCAATGGCGGCAAGGCCGTCGACTACGACAACGACGGCGACCTCGATCTGTTCATGCACGACAACTTGCGCGTGAACGGCTCGAACCAAGCGCGCAAGCTCTACCGCAACGACGGCGACTGGAATTTCACCGACGTCACCACGCTCGTCGGTATTGGCTCGACCAACGAGGGCGCCTACGACAGCGTCTGGGGCGATCTCGATCTCGACGGCGATCAAGATCTTGTCGCTCCGACCAACAGCGGATTTCCTGAGCGCGTCTTCCTGAGCGACGCCGCTGAAAACGGCAACCATTGGCTTTATCTGCAACTCGGCGGAACGCGCGACAACACGAGCGCCATCGGCGCCACCGTCTACGCCACGATTAATGAAGGGACTTCCGAAGAGCGTACGCTCCGCCGCGAGGCGAACACCAACGCCGGCACCTTCAACCAAAGCGATGTCCCCGTCCACTTCGGTCTCGGGGACGTGACGCTCATCGACGAGCTCCGCATCGTCTGGCCCGACGGCTATACGCAATCGCTCTACGACGTGGCCGTCGATCAGTATCTGCCAATTCAGTACGGCGATCTCGACCGCGACGGCGACGTAGATGCCTCCGATCTCGGCGTTTGGCAAACCAATTTCGGCATTGTCGGAAAGAGCAACACGGAGGGCGACGACTTCCTCGCCTGGCAGCGGGCCTTTGGACTGAGCGTCTTCGCGACCCTAGCCACAACGTCAAGCCTCATCCCCGAACCGAGCGGCGCAACGTTGATCCTGTCGATCATCTTCAGCTTGGTCAGCTTCGCAATGACGCGCACGACTCATTGAAAGACGAACGCTGAAACGGCAGTCATCGCCTTGCGCACGCCACTCGCGTTTTTGCGAAACCCTTGACGCCGCATGGACTTACGACGCGGCGATTTCGTTGTCTCACAGAGCCCGCCTGCCTATACTCCAATGAACGCTCGCACAATCGGGCGTCTTCTCCGGAGCAGGTCAATTGGAAGGGATCAGTACGTTGGTGCGCGCATTTTCTATCCCCTCTCGTATCGCGATTGTTTGCACAGGCGCCGTCGTGGCGTACCTCTTACTGACCGGTTCGACGCACGCGCAGATCACTCGATCTCTGGGCCTCGACGTCTCAGCTTGGCAAACCACCATCACGACCACCGAATGGGCCACGCTTAAGCGTCCCACCAATCAGCAGGTTGACGGAATCTTTGGCGACGGCCGTGATTTCGTCTTCATTCGCTCGAGTCGCGGGGGTACCACTGGCTACTACAACCAGAGCGACTCGGACAATAGCGATGGTCTGAACACGCTTTCGCAGCGTTACGATGATCCTTACTTCGTTCAGAACATCACTCGCGCTACGAATGCCGGATTGTTTGCCGGCTCTTATCACTTCTCTCGCCCCGACGTAATCGCTTCGACGACGAACTCGGGCGGCATCGCCAACACTGGAACGGATGAAGCGAATCATTTCATCCAAATGGCCGGCGCCTGGATGCGGCCCGGCTATCTGTTGCCGGTGCATGATCTTGAGGCGGGGGACGGCATCCGTACAGACAGCGAGATGGCTCAATTTACCATCGACTTCTCCGATCGCATCTACGAAGTGATGGGGATTCGCCCCGCAGTCTACACGAACGGCAATTACGCCGCCTTCGTGATTGGCGGCGCGTCGAGCGCCTTGCGGACTGAGGTCGTCAACAAGCACCCTGTGCTGTGGAGCGCCCGCTGGCCCAATCAATCCAACCCAGGCTCCATCGACGTTCAAAACGGCAATCCCAAGGATTCCTACTCGCAAATCTACGGCCCCTGGGACGATACGGGGATCGCGCATCCCTGGAGCTTCTGGCAATACGCCAGCACGATGAAGTTGAACGGAAATAACAATAAGACCAGCAATACCGATGTCAACGTCGCCAACGGCGGGATTGAGTTTCTCAAGGATAATTTAGTCCCCGCCCTCTGGATGAATGACAACAGCGGCGATTGGTCGACGCTCGCCAACTGGAACAGCGGCCAAACGCCCGTAGCCCCCGTTCAAGGCCCTGGCCAAGTGGCGCGTGTCGGACCATTGACGCTGCCCACGCCGCGACTGCCAGGCGCCGCGGGCTCCGGAGTCGCCTCAGGTCAGCATGACACCGTCATCCTCGATCGACCCAACGCCAACATCACCGTCACCATCTCCACTGGCTCGCACAATGTCCGCAAGCTGTACGCTCGGGAGACGCTGAACATCACGGGCGGGACGCTCGACATCAACTATGTGCCGTCGGCCGATTCGACGCCGATTTCGGCTCAGTTTTCGGCCGCCGTCACCTTGGGCGACGCCAATCTGAGCGTCCACACGTTGCAAGTCGATTCGACGCGCACCTTCACAATCGACGGCGGAAACCTGACGGCAAACAAAATCAACCTGATGCCGCACGCCTCGACGCCTGCAAAACTATTGCTCAGCGGAGATCTCAACTTCTCGCCGTTGGCCAATGCGGCCGCTGTCATCGGTAATGGCAGCGGCTCAGGGCTCGCGGGCCGCGTCGATCTCGGCGGCTCCAACCGCGCGTTCAACGTCGCCGACGGCTCGGCTGCGACGGATCTCACCATCGCGGTTCCAGTCGGCAATGGCGGCCTAACCAAGACCGGCGCCGGCGCTCTCGCCCTCACTGCGGCCAACACTTACGGCGGCGACACCGCCGTTGAGCTAGGATCGCTCAGCATCAGCACGCCCTTCTTGGCCAACGCCGCCGACGTGAAACTGCTTACCGGCGCCTCGCTTAACCTGAACTTCGCCGGCACGGACTTGATCGATTCCCTCTTCATCGACGGCGTCTCCCAAGCGGTCGGCACTTGGGGCGCCATCGGCTCCGCCGCTGACTTCACCTCGCCGCTGATCACCGGTTCCGGCCTGCTGCAAGTAAATACGTTTATCCCGCCCCCTTCCCCCGCCGACTTCAATCTCGATGGCTATGTCGACCCCGACGATCTGCTCGTCTGGCAGATGAACCTCGGCAAGGTCGGCGACGCCTCGCCGGCTGACGGCGACGCCAACGGCGACCTCAATGTCGACGGCGGCGATTTGCTCGTCTGGCAACAACAGTTCACCGGCCCTCCTCCGCCGATCGCCGCCATCCCCGAGCCGTCGATCGGCCTGTTGGCGACGATTGCCGCGATCGGTTGGCAGCTTACCGCCCGTCGCCGGAAGCAATCCGAAGCTCGCTCCGTTTAGTCGCGACGGCGCAAACCTGTTTTTAGCTTGGCAACGGACGCGACAGCAGCCGTCAGCAGCGCCCACGTCGCCGGTTCGGGAACGGGGCCAACAGCTTGGCCGGTCGCTCCCGCCGCCGCTTTCCACTCGTCAAGATCGACCTCGCTCAACGCGAGAGGACTTTCCCCGCGCTGCCAAGCGAGGAAATCGGCTCCATCGACCATTCCGTCGCGATTGAAATCCCCGCCCGCAGGCACGAAGAAGACGTTCTCCTGCAAGTCAGTCAGCGTGGAATTGGCCAACAACACGTCTGATAGCCGTAGCGAGTCGAGGTCGACGATTGCGACGATCTCCGGCAACAGGACGCCGCTCTGGTCGTAAAGGCCGGCTGCCGCGCTGCGGTAGAACAGTCGGTCTCCGTCGCGCAAGCGGACAAACTGGCTTTCGATCTCGGCCTTCAAGAGCCGTCCCACGCTCGCGCCCGCGACGTGATCTTCGGCCAGCATGCCGACCCAGGCGTCGATCTTGCTAACGTCATTGTCGTAGACGGCCGCCAAGGCCGCTGCCAGCGTCGCATTGGATGTGATGCCGCTGAACGTCGTCGGAGCCGGAAGTTTTCGATTCAGCGCGAGCCCGCGATACGTCGGCAGCCCGACGTCGCGACCCCGCTGGATGTTGAGAGACGCCAAGTCGAGTCCGCCGGCGCCCGGAGGACCGAACAAAAAGTTACGTAGCTCATCCACGACCAGCACGTCGACCTCCTGCGAAGTCTGGAGCGACGCCCCCTTCAATAGCCGATCGACGTTCTCCGGACTATTCCCTAGAACGCCCGGATTGTAGAACGCATTTCGCACGTCGATGCTGTCGACCGTCGTCCCCGAGTCATCCGCCAACTGCAATTGCGATGACACAGTGCTGTGCCCATAGCGAAACGCCGCGTGCGCAAACGCCGTTGTGATCGAAGCGTCGGTCTGCGACTTATAGACGTACGCTTCGGCCTTCGGCGTGGTCGCGCCATTGCCCAATAGCGCCGGTAAAAACTCGCGATAGGTAATCGCCTGCATCTCGGCGCCCACGATCTTGCGGGCTAGTTGGTATTGCCCTTCGGCGTCAAGAGTCGGCTGTTGAGCGGCAATGACGTCGACAAGCCGGTTGTGCTCACGCGCGAACACCGTGTGCAGCGACGTAAGCAGTGAGTTCTCATTCGCCCGGATGTCGCCGGCCAGGAACAGCGACTCGTCGGGAAGCGGACCGTTGTTCTCGATTGGCAATCCTGCCGTGTTGTAGGGGAGCAGATTACCGGCGCTCATCGCTAGCTTCGCCCCGGCGCCCCCTGCGGTGCGCAGCGCCGCGGCCCGAGTCGCGTCCGAACCGTACACGTGAGATGCGTCGATGTAGCTTGTCACTTCGTTGATTGGCGTCCGCCCGCTGAGCGAGCCGCGCGGCGGCGTCAGGTTCACGTAGTTCGCTCGAACGAACGGAATGGGCTGCGGCCCCAGCGGATCGATCGGACTGTTGACCCCAATCGGCGCCGAGCCGTTCACCGTAGCGCCGGCGCTGCTGGTCGTCAGGTCGGTATCGTGGCTGACGAACTGTCCCCAGGCCCAGATGTAGTCGCTCAACCCGCGAGCGTTGGGGACGCTGCCCGACTGGGCGAAAACCGCATTGCTGACGTCGCGGGAGTTGGCTCGCGACGATTCGGGAACGAGGTCGCCGTTGCTATTGTCAAAGGTCGACCCGTACCCGAACCGAATCATGGGCGTATTGGCGACGCCGCGCGTCGGACTGCTTAAAGAATTACCGCTGCCGTCCGGAGTGCGATTCTCCGCGGTCGCTGAATTTGCCCAGGTTGTTCCCGCCGCCAGGCAGATCGCCGCCAGCCATTTCCGACACATTGCGCTCTCCTACCCCGATTACATAGCCCCGACAGGGCCTAATTATTCCTTATCTGTCTAATGATGCAACAAGCAGATTCAGCCCCGCCATTTCGCCAAACGAAGCACCTCCCACGGACGTATTGCAACGCTCGCATCGATGACTCAGCGCCGGCAAGTTGGCGATGACGCAAGCATCCGGCGCTTCCCACACAGCAGGCGAACTGCTGCCCAATCTTGTAATTGCCTCAATGCCATCCGCTCCCCTGGGGGCAAACTCTCTAGCGAGACTTCGGGAGGGTCCCTAGAATCCCCGCCGGCTTCCGACGAACTCATGGAGGCAAAGTCTCTATATTTCGAGGAATCGGTCTATGCGTAGTTTGGGAACTCTCGCGACGCTGGTTCTCGCGGCGGTGACGGCCCTCGTAGCATCCAGTTCGCCAGCGGCGACGATTTCGCTCGAGCTCCCGCAACTGAACGGACTGCTAACTTACGGTAACGAGCCTGTTTCAGCATCGTTTGACGCGGGCATGCGATTCTCCGCCATCGCCTCGGTTGAAATCGTGCTGACCGGTCGCGGCGAAAACGGCACGCTGCGCATTAACTCTCCTGAAAACACCCGCGAGACGTCATTCGCTCCCCCGCTCGGCGTCGCGCTCCCGAAGCAATCTGGCGTCTACCCTTCCAGTTGGGCCGAAGCTGCCCCCAATGCCTGGCGCACGGCATTCGGCGCCCCGTACTCGACCTTGATCGCGGGCTACTTCGATCATCTGCTCGACGGTCAAGGCGAGATCATGCTGTACAGCAGCGACGCCTTTGTCACGGTCGGGTTCGACGAGTTGGAGATTGTCGAACCGTCGCAGATCGAGATCACGGAAGCCGCGATTACCATTATCGGAACGCCGGCGCCCGAGCCAGCAAGTTCGGCGATGATGCTCTCAGCCGTAGTCGGCGGCGCTATCGCCACACGCCGCTGCAAACGCGTGTGATGCAGAATCCGCATGCCTCGCAACCTCAGCCCTGCCGACGACGCTGAGTCACGCCGCAAACCATCGCAAAGTTTCCTGCCAGCAGGAATGCGCTAGGTTCCGGTACGCCGAACAGGTTCGCAAAGGCGCCAGCTCCGTTGACGTCGATGTAAGCCGATTTGAAGAACCTGAAATCAGCCGCATCGTTGTCGCCGTCGAAGTCGAGGTCGCCTCGCTGGAACGCGTCGAGTTGCCCTAGGCCTCCAAAAGTGGTGTAGGAGTTAGTAACGAAGATCGCCCAATCGTCGGCATTCGACAGCCCGTCGAGGTTCAAGTCGACCGAAGTTCCCGCCTTCGGCGCCGCGTTGAGGGCGAGGTCGAGTTGATAGAACTGATTGAAGTCCGTCGCGCCGCGGACGCGAATCAGATACGTCGCCGGCGTCGCCAAATATCGAGCCCCAATTGATTCCGTCCCGCCGACGGCGGTTTTATTCGCCGTCTCCAACAGGCTGAGCGACGGCGATTCTGAGAACAGCTGGAGGATTAAGTCGCTCTGCGCCGCCGTGTTGAAGGCGCCTTGCTGAACTGACGTATAACTCGGCCCGATCGGCGTCAGCTTGATGTTCGCGAACCCAGGCGCGGTCGTCGTGAACTTGAACCAGTCCATGTCATTGGAACCGTCGATGCCGGTCCAATCGTCGTCGAACTGCTGCACGACGGAATCGACGGCGTCGCGCCCCACCGACATGGAACCGCCGAGCGTGACGTTCCCCAACGAAGTGGCCGTTGCCGCAGAGTTGTTGCCGCCGTTCCGTTCCAACGGATCGCCATATTGCCGATTGAGGGCGTAGACGTCGTCGAACTGCAGCCCCCAGATATCGGTCCGCAGTCCTCCTTCCATGATGGCGGTGACGCCGGTGTTCTGAGCGTGGCCGAGTCCGACGCCATGGCCAGTTTCGTGGATCATCAGGTTCCGCAGCGCCGCATTGTTCGTATGCCAGAAGGTTGGCCGGCCGTCGCTCTCGCGCGTCGTGTCGATTCGCATATCGCCATCGTTCGGAAAGGTATTGTCGGCCAATGCGCCCCCGGGCGTGCCGTCGATGTTCTCGCCGCCGATGCGAATATCGCCTTCCATGCCAGTGTCCGTACCGTTGGCGTTCTGCTCCGCGACGTAAACCATGTTGATGCCCGACACGCGGCCAAACTGTTGGTAGGCCGTGTTCATGACGTTCCACCACGAGCGACTGGTCAAATTGGGAACGCGCTGCGCCGCCGGAATGTTCCAGCCGTCGTCGAGGTATTGAATCAACTGGCTATTGCCCGACCGGGAATATGACTGGCCGTCGGGGACGACGCTCCAGCGGAGCGTCACCGGATCGCCGCGTTGGAGCCCGCCGCCGTCAACCTGCGTCGCACTCCAACGATTGACGATGTCGTAGGCCCGCGCTTGGCTGGCGCACACTAGCGTCATCGCGCCCGCGGCGAGTAGTCGTTGAATTGGAATGAACCGTCGTCGTGCCATGTTCCGCCTGTTCCTAGTTTGGGAGCCCTCAAATGAGTGGTAGAATAGCCCCTGAATCGGCGGCCGCTCCGCCGCCGCGCACCCTACCAGATTGGCGCACACGCCGGGGCAAGTTTCAATGAGTTTCTTTGGCGAGTTCTGATTCGCCGCGAGGAACCACTCGACGCCCGGGACTTGCCGTCATTGAACGATAATCACCGAAAGCGGACTCGCATCATGCGACAAGTAATCCTCTTGCCGACCTTTAGCCTCCTCATCTGTCTGGCGACTTGCCTCCATGACGCCGTCTCCGCCGCCGAACGCCCCAACATCGTCGTGATCCTGGCGGACGACATGGGCTACTCCGACCTCGGCTGCTACGGCGGCGAGATTGAAACCCCCAACCTCGACCAGCTCGCCGCCGGCGGCCTCCGCTTCACGCAATGCTACAACACGGCGCGCTGCTGGCCGACGCGCGCCGCCTTGCTCACGGGGTACTACGCGCAGCAAGTCCATCGCGACGCCTTGCCCCAACTCGGCGGCGGCAGCGACGGCACGCGGCAGTCATGGGCGCGGCTGCTGCCCGACTTTCTGCGTCCCTACGATTACCGCAGCTACCACAGCGGCAAATGGCACATCGACGGCGAGGTCCTCGGCGGCGGCTTCGACCGTTCGCTCAACGTCCGCAACCAGGGAAACTATTTCACGGCTCAGGGAAACACGATCGACGACGCTCCCGTGAAGCCGCCCACCGACGAATCGGGATACTACGCAACGATCGCCACCGTCGATCATGCGATCGATTGCTTGCAAGAGCATGCCGCGAAGCACGCCGACCAGCCCTTCTTCCAGTGCGTCGCCTTCATCGCCCCGCACTTTCCGCTCCACGCGCTGCCTGAAGACATCGCTCGCTACCGCGACAAGTATCTCGATGGTTGGGAGCAGATGCGCGAGCGGCGATTCGCCAAACAGCAATCGTTGGGGCTGATCAACACTACGCTTTCGGAGGTCGAGCCCGACGTCGGCCCTCCGTCCGACCACCCCGACGCCATGACAAAGCTCGGCCCCGGCGAGGTCAATCGCCCCCTCCCATGGGACGAACTCACGGCTGAGCAACAGCGATTTCAGGCGACGAAGATGGCGATCCACGCCGCGATGGTCGACCGCATGGATCGCGAAATCGGCCGGCTAATCGCGCAACTCAAGGCGATGGGCGCCTATGACAACACGCTGATCCTCTTTGCCTCCGACAACGGCGCTACCGCCGAAATCATGGTCCGCGACGGCGGTCACGACCCAACGGCCCCGCTCGGCAGCGCTGCGACTTACCCCTGCTTGGGTCCCGGCTTTTCGAACGCCTGCAACACTCCCTTCCGCCGTCACAAGACCTGGGTCCACGAAGGAGGCATTAGCACGCCGCTGATCGTTCACTGGCCCGCCGGCATCAAAGCCCGCGGCGAGTTCCGCACGACGCCGGCCCACGTCGTCGACGTGGTTCCCACGATCCTCGAACTTCTCGACGTTAAGAAGCCGACCGAATGGCAAGGCGAAGCGATTCCGCCGGCTCCCGGTTGCAGCCTCGCTCCCGCTTTCGCAAGTGACGTCGTCGTCGAACGCGATTCCCTATGGTGGTTCCACCAAGGCAATCGCGCGATTCGCATCGGCGACTGGAAGCTAGTGGCGGCTAAGGGAGATCCCTGGGAACTTTACGATCTGCGGAACGACCGCGCCGAATCGAACAACTTGGCGGCAGCGCGCCCTGAGCAGGCGGCGGAACTCGCAGCGGAATGGGATCGGCAGTTGACGGAGTTCAGCAACCTCGCCGCGAAAACGGCGCCCGCCGACAAACGACCGGCCAAGAAAGCCAAGGCGCGCAATAAGCTCGCTGAATGATCGCTTACGGAGCGCTTGCACTTGCCTTCGGCTCGCTGATCTCTCGCGATTCCGCCATCTGCTCCGCAAACTGCTTCACCACTTTCGGCAAAAAAATGACGCCAGAATAGTGGTCCGCCGGCATCTCCACATGATGCCCCGCAGGCAAATTCGCCGCCTTCGCCAGCGCGAACGAACAACTCGGCGGCACGACGTCGTCGAACTTGCCGCTGAAGAGCCACGTCGCCGCCGGTTCGATCCGATGGGCGAGCCGCAGCGGCTCCACCTTGCGGGCCAGTTCCTTGATCTGCTCCTCGGTCACTCCAGCCTCCGCCAGCTTCTGCCGAAACTTCGCGGCATCCTTGGCCCCGTTGAACACCACCTCTTCGAGATTGCCCCCCGCCAACAAAATGAACACGCGGTCGTAACCGCGATCAAGCCCCGCCACGGTCGCTGTGACGAATCCGCCCAAGCTAGTTCCCTGCACTCCTACCACCGACGGATCGACCACAGGCAGCGCGGCGACGGCGTCGCGCGCTCGCCTTACATCGGCGATCGCCTGTTGCATCGAATCGAGCCCGCGTTCAATGTCGGTCAACTTCTCATCGCGACGAGCGCCGTAGCCTGGCAGATGAATCAGAAACGCATGCAGTCCATGCGAGTTGAAACCGCGGGCAATGATCCGCCCCGCCGTCATCTGGCGTCCCGATTCATGGACGACCACCACCGCTCGCGCCGGGCGAATGGCCCCTTGCTCGTCGCGCGCCGCATACCATTCCATCGACACCAAGTCGTTGATGCTGTTGCCGATTGGCCGCGCCGACGGAAACCGCACGAGCCAGTCTCCGCACCCCGGTTCCGCGGCCTGCAATTCGACTTCGAAATCCCCCGGCTCCCACGCCAGCGCCGCCACGCACTCCTGCGCATCATCGCTGGAATCCGTTCCACATTTCAGCGAATCGGTGGCGGCGAACTTGCTCCCGAGTTCAATCGCGGGCGACGCCGCAATCTGACCACAGGCAATCGCCGGCGCAACCCACAGCAAGCAGAACCATCGGAAAGTTGCCATCTGCGACTCGCCTCTCTAGAAAAGACTCGCCAGTTCCACGCTCATCCATCCACAATAACTCACACAAGCCCCGCCAGTTCCGACGGCAGCGGCGATTCAAACCTCAACAGTTCCCCCGAAGTCGGATGCGGGAACTGCAACGAACTCGCGTGCAACGCCAGTCGCCGCACTGGATTCGTGCGGGCGCCATACTTCTCGTCGCCGACGACCGGACATTTCGCATCGGCCAAATGAACGCGAATCTGATTCCGTCGTCCCGTCTCAAGACTCAGTTCCAATAGCGCGTAACTCGCCCCCCGCTTGAGCACCCGATAGTTGGTCACCGCCAGGCGCGTCTGCTCGTTGGGCCGCTGAACGCTGTAAACCATATAGGGCCGGCTCTCGTCCAAGTGCGACCGCATCACTCCCTCATCCGCCGGCAGGTTCCCTTCGATCACCGCGAGGTAGCGCTTGTCGGCCTCGTTCCACTCCGCCTGGAGCGCCTGCTTCGCCTCCTCCGACTTTGCAAAGACCATCAGCCCCGACGTTTCACGGTCCAAACGATGCACGATCCACACGCGGGCCTCGCTCCGAGGCTTGCCGTGGCGGATGTACTCCGTCAGGTAGGCATACGCCGTTCGTTCCCGCTCCGTCTCGCTCGCCATGCTCAGCAACCCGGCGGGCTTTTCGACGACGATCAGCACGGCGTCCTCAAACAAGATCCGCATGCCAAACGGCAACACGCCGAGGGCCAGCGTTTCGTTTTTGTCGCGAATCGAAACGACGTCGCCGGGCCGCAGCGGGTGATTGAACCGCGTGGTCGATCGGCCGTTCACCTGAATCGCGCCATGCTTGAGCCACTGCCGCACCTTCGCCTTCTTCACGTCGGCATGGCCAGCGAACAGAAAGGCGAGCAGTTCCGCCGGTTGTTCCACAGTGCGAGGCGTAAGCATGTCGCCGTACGTTCCTGATGTCTTGTTTCTCACTTAATTACGCTGAATCAACGATTCTACGGCATTGGTTCCACCCGCGAAATGCGTCGCCGCTGGAGCGCGTCGCAGACGATTAGCGACGGGCCTTTCGTTGGTCGGGCGTGCCCGAGGTGATCTCGCCTTTTTGGCGGGTTTTTGCAGGAGGGCAGGTATGACGGACGAAAAACGCCTAGTTTTTGCGAGACTGCCAGGTCTGCCAAGTCTGCCAACTGCGGCGCTTCGGTTTTGTTGGCATACTTGAGGAATGCGTCTCTGATCTGACCGCTCGCAGACGATTTGCGAGGAGCGATTGCATGGCGCGCGGCTGGGTCGCGCCGCAGAGCGGCGATGGGTGCGTTCCCGCGCGTAGCGTGGGCACGAGGTGGTTACGTTTTCAAAGAACGGCGATTATGCCTGAAACGCCTGACCACCCTCAACCTAGCAGGTCGCGCGGCCAATTTCTGCAGGCAAGCGGCAAGATTCTTTGGAGGCCGTTTTTTGGTCGGAAGCGCCTGCCGTAGAGTGCGGTGCTCGCACCCACCTCGCCCGGCATGGAGCTAGTCGCGCGCTAGCCGGCGGCTGATCGGATGGCAGCGAGAGCGTCGGAAACGTACTGACCGCAACTCCAGCGGTTACGGGAAAGGCGGGCGCGGAAGCACCCGCCCTACGAGACTGACCATGAGCGGCTCGCACCGAATCTTGGCGGACGATTGCAGCAGCATCATTGAGCATTCTTCCCAAAAAAGAGCGATTGACATATCGGAATCTGTCGATATATTTGAATGTAGGACGAGGCACGCCATGACTGCAAAACTACGACTAACGAATTTAGAAGCCCTAGGAGACGCAGCCGAATGCCTCCGCGCACTGGCTCATCCGCATCGGTTGCGGATGGTGCAGATGTTGCTTCAAGGTGACTATACGGTCGGTGAGTTGGCGGAGGCTTGCGATTTGCCAAGTCCCATGGCGTCCGAACATTTGCGACTGATGCAGCGCTGCGGATTTCTTACCAGCGAGAAAGAGGGACGAAAAGTCTATTACCAAGTCGTCGAGCCTCATCTGCAAAGCATTCTAAAGTGCATTGAGGATCGCTTTGGAGTCGCTCTGGCGAGCAAGTAAGCGTTCTTTCGCCGTGACATGTAGAAATATTCCGACATATACACACATCTCAATCGCAGAATTATTTGAGGAGTAACTCATGAGCGTCACGACCATTTCCCCTCGGCAATTGCATGATCTCGTGCGGGACGGGCGGAGCGTCGAATTGATCGACGTACGAACGCCCATGGAGTTTCGCGAGGTTCACGTAAGCTTTGCCCGCAACGTGCCGCTTGATCAACTCGATGCGGCCAGCGTATCTGCGGGGCGGAACAGCGCTGCGGGACCGCTTTACGTGATCTGTCAGTCTGGCGCTCGCGGCAAGCGGGCCTGCGAAAAGCTTCTTGCGGCAGGCTATGTGAACGTAGTCAACGTTGAAGGCGGCACGCAGGCTTGGGTCCAAGCTGCGTTGCCGGTGGTGCGAGGCAAAAAGGTCATTTCGCTTGAACGGCAAGTCCGCATCACAGCAGGGTTACTAGTTCTCATCGGAGCGCTCCTGGGCTATTTCGCACATCCCTATTGGTTGGCGCTGCCGGCGATCGTAGGAGCAGGACTGACAATTGCGGGAATTACCGACTCCTGCGGCATGGGCATGCTACTAGCAAAGATGCCTTGGAACCAAGTCTGCGAAGCGGACGCGACGACGCCGATTAGGTCGGCAAATTGTAACGTTGGCGGCTGAGCGCATAGCGTGCCGATTCCTGGCGATTGAATTGTCTCTAGTTCGACGTGTAACACAAACTAAAGGTAACTTTCAATGTTACTCAAATATTTTTATGACCAGTCGCTTGCTCATGCTTCGTACCTCGTCGGCTGCCAAAAGAGCGGCGAGGCAATCGTCATCGACCCCAGCCGCGATATAACTCCCTATCTCGAAGTCGCCAAGGCGGAAGGTTTGCACATTGTCGGATCCGCCGAAACTCATATTCATGCGGACTTTGTGTCGGGGTCGCGGGAATTGGCCGATCGGGTCGGTGCGAAGCTCTATCTGTCAGACGCAGGACCGAGCGACTGGAAGTACGGATACGCCACGCACTACGACTCGCAGCTCCTCAAGGATGGGGATGAGTTCTCTATCGGAAACGTGAAGTTCGAAGTCCTGCATACGCCAGGTCACACGCCCGAGAGCATCTCGTTTGTACTGACGGACGTCGGCGGCGGAGCCGATGCGCCGATGGGCGTCTTTACCGGCGACTTTGTGTTCGTGGGCTCGATCGGCAGGCCCGACCTGCTTGAAACAGCGGCGGGCGTCGTCGGAAGCGCAGAAGCCGGCGCGCGGCAACTCTACCGCTCGATGCTCCGCTTTCGCGAATTGCCCGATTATTTGCAGGTATGGCCTGCGCACGGCGCAGGCAGCGCATGCGGCAAAGGCTTGGGCGCGATCCCGTCCAGCACGGTGGGCTATGAAAAGCTCTTCAATCCGGCGTTGCAATTTGACGACGAACAGGAGTTCGTGGACTACATCCTCACGGATCAGCCCGAGACGCCCTTTTATTTTGCGGTAATGAAGCGGGTCAACAAGACGGGGCCGGAGTTGAACAAGAATCTGTCGCCTGTCGCGAAAATTGACTCGACGAAGTTAGTGCAGACCGCCTCCAAGCACTTAGTCATTGATGCAAGTGCGGCCAGCGAGTTTGGACAAGGGCACGTCCCGGGCACGATCAACGTGCCGGCGTCGAACCTAGTGCAGTGGGCTGGATTTTTTGTCGACTACGCGAAGCCAATCTATCTAGTCACTGACGAGAAATCGTTCCCGGACCAACTGCGACGCCTTCGTTCCATTGGGATCGACAATGTAGGAGGATTCTTCGACGCAGCCGCCGTGAAGGCCGATGGCCTGAGGACTGAATCGTACCGGTCCGCAACGCCGGCCGAGCTCGGCGGAAGCATCGACTCCGGCGACGTGACGCTGATCGACGTGCGCGCGGCAACGGAATTCCATGCTGGCCACATCGCCGGCGCTGAACACCGATTCCTCGGCACGCTGATGCGGAATTTCGAACGCATTCGTAAGGACAAGCCGGTAGTCGTTCAATGCCTGGCGGGAGGTCGTTCTGCAATCGCAGCGAGCATCCTGCAGCGAGCCGGGTTCGACGTCATCAACATGAAGGGCGGATACCAAGCTTGGGTTGCAGCTGGTCTGCCGGTCGTCCAAGAAGCGGCCGCGGCCGTCGCTTGAATCGAAAGCGATAACGATCGCCTTCACGACAAGTCCGCGACAAGGAAATCCCTCAATGCCGATCCTATCGCTAATTTTCGGTGCGATAGTTGGCCTGTCGCTGGGTTTGACCGGGGGCGGCGGAGCAATCTTCGCCGTGCCGCTGCTAGTCTATGGGCTGTCGATCGATCCGCGGCAAGCGGTGGGAATCTCGCTCGCCGCCGTCGGCGTTACTTCCCTGGCGGGTTTTTTCGGACGGTGGAAAGCCGGTCAGGTGGAGATCGCGACTGGATTGACGTTTGCCGTGGCCGGAATGATCGGAGCGCCGATCGGCTCGTGGCTGTCAGACGCAATCCCCGAGTCCGTTCTGATGACGTTGTTCGCGCTGCTAATGCTGGTTGTGGCCGACCGCATGTGGCGCAAGGCGGGCTCGTCAAGCGCCGATGCGACTATTACTGCGGAAGAAGACGGCGGACCGACTTGCCGTCGCGACGCGGCGGGGGAACTCTGCCTGACGTCGCCTTGCGCCTTACTGCTCGGCGTTGTCGGAGTGCTGACCGGCGTCTTGTCCGGCTTGTTCGGAGTCGGCGGCGGATTCGTGATCGTGCCGGCCTTGGTTCTCTTTAGCGGCATGGCGATTCGCCGCGCCGTCGGTACGTCGCTCCTCGTGATCACGCTCGTGAGCGCTTCGGGAGTCGCCTCGCATCTGTGGGCGGGGCGCGATATTCCTATCGAAACAACGTTGTACTTTATCGTCGGCGGCGTCCTTGGGATGTTCCTCGGGATCTCGGCCAGTCGCCGCCTTTCCGGACCCGTACTTCAAAAGGTCTTCGCTGTAGCGATCGTCGCCGTGGCGATTTTTGTCATCCTCCGGACGACTCGCTACTTCTGATCGTGAGGAATATCGAAATGAACTGGCTTATGCAGCCCTGGCCTTGGTGGATCTCTGGAATCCTCATTGGATTGACGGTTCCGCTGCTCTATCTCCTTGCCGGCAAGGCGTTCGGCATCTCCACGAGCTTGCAGCAAATAGGCGCCATGTGCGCGCCGAACGCCAAGCTTGAGTATCTGCGCAAACACGACCGCACGGGCAACCTTTGGACGTTGGTCTTCGTGATCGGAATCGCGCTCGGTGCATTTGTAGCAAGTCGATATCTGACTGCGGAGCCGGTTTCCCTGCTGCCCGACACGTTCAAAAGTCCGGCCGGCGCCGCAAAACTACTGTTCGGCGGATTCCTAATCGGCTTTGGCACGCGTTACGCAGGCGGTTGTACGTCGGGCCATTCGATTACAGGAATTGCCAACCTGAACTGGCCCAGTCTGGTAGCGACGATTTGCTTCTTTGCGGGCGGCCTGGCCGTCACCTGGGGACTCGGAGCTCTATTGTTCTAATTGAAGGCGGAGGCAACGGTGGTCGAACAGACAAATCCAGCTGCGAGCGATAAGCAAAGGCGAATGTCGCCGTTCGCCTACGCGAGCGTCCTGCTGATGGGGATGTATCTTGGAATTCTCTTCATAAAATCGGAGGTCGCCAGCTGGCAGCGCGTTCACGACATGTTCCTGCTCAAAGAAGCGTACATGTACCTCATTATCAGTCTAGCCATCGGAGTGGCGATGCTGTCGATGTTCGTCATTAAGTACTTCGGCATCCGCTCAGTTGACGGCAAGCCGGTCAAATACGAGCCCAAGCCGTACCACACGGGCGTCATCATTGGCGGCATGCTTTTCGGCGCCGGATGGGCGATCACTGGCGCGTGCCCCGGCCCAATCTACGCGCAGATTGGCGCCGGCGCTTGGATGGCCCTGTTCACCTTCGCCGGCGCGATGCTCGGCATGTTTTGTTATGCGGCGCTAAAGCCCCGGCTTCCGCACTAGAAGAAAAACGAGATGTGTGATGAATCGAACAACATTAAACGCCGTTGTTGATGCCGTCGCTTATGCAGGGATTATCGTCCTGGCGACCACCGGCCTTATGCTGCGCTATCAAATGCCCCCGGGGAGCGGCGGACTGCACGGCATGGGGTCCGGCGCGGGGGCTGGCAGCCGTTCTGTCACGCTCGTCTGGGGACTCAGCCGACACGAATGGGGCGGCATTCACTATTGGGTGGCGCTAGTCTTGCTGGGCGTCCTAGCCGTGCATCTGGTGCTTCATTGGAAATGGATCGTCTGCGTCCTTCGCGGCAAGCCTCACTCGGACGTCTCCGGCGGGCGCTTCGCGCTGGGAATCGCGGGACTCGTTTTAGTCACCTTGCTGGCAGCGGCGCCCCTGATGACGCCTGCTCAGACAAGCTCGCGCTCCGAGCTTCTCGCAAGTCCCCTTGGCGTCGAACAGGGTGAGAGCGCAGATTCAGAGACGGGCGACGGGTCGAGCGAAGCCGAAACCATCCGTGGCTTCATGACATTGAATGAGGTGGCGATTCAATCCGGCGTGCCGCTCTCTGACATTCTTGAGCGACTCGATTTGCCGCGTGACGCCGCGCCCTCGGAACAGGTCGGTCGCTTACTGAGAGCTCACGGTTTGGATATGTCGGACTTGAGGCGCGCCGTCGGGCAGGATGAGTCCGCCGAATGAGTGGTCTTCCCCCCTCAAATTACTCCAGTCTGGATGAGAGCATCCCGCCCGGGCGGTTTCCCGGACAGGAGGTTCTTTCGATGAAGAAGACGCGATACACGACCGAGCAGATCATTGAGAAGTTACGTGAGGCGGACGTGGCTTTGGGGAAGGGTCAGAAGGTCCCCGAGGTGTGCAAGACGCTCGGGGTCACCGGGCAGACTTACTACCGCTGGCGCCAGAAGTACGGCGGCATGGCGCCGGATCTGGCGAAGCAGCTGCGTGCTCTTGAGAAGGAGAACGGGCGTCTGAAGAAGCTGGTGGCGGACCAGGCGCTGGACATGGAGATTCTGAAGGAAGCCGCGAAGGGAAACTGGTGAGCCCCGAGCGGCGTCGGCGCACGGTCGAAGAAGTGCGAGTCGAGTGGATAGAGTGATGACGTGGCGCCGGGGGCCAGATTCTCATGTCATTTACGAGCTGGCGCTGATGCAGCGGCCTGCATCGCCGTCAGCAATTGGCGTAACATAAACCCCGCCGCGTCCGAAAGTCGTGGACTATTTCCGTCGAATCCAGCATCGATAGCCTTGCCGGGGCCGGCTAAGTTCCATGTTGCTTCTCGGCGTCACGTTGCTTGCTTCTGCGGTCTGCAACTCGCGGGCGAATGGATTGACGCCCGCCGCAGCGGAGAGGATACCAATGGGGCTCATGGCCTCCATCCTGGCACGCGAGAAAATTAAAATAATCGCCTGCAATTGGGTTGGGTGAGCTGAAGGGTGACTTCTTTCTCGTCCTGCTGAACGTCTGAACCGGCACGCTGCCGCAGTAGGACTTTTACTGGTGCCGACGCCATGCGTAGCTGCGCTTGCACTGCGCTTGAGGCGGTTGTTCTCGGCAGCTCTCGAACTAGGACAGGTTGTATGAACACGCCACGAATCGCCATCGTCTGGGAGATGGTCATGCTGCTGCTTGCCACCATCACGCTTGATCTAGCTGCGCCGGCCGTTCGAGCGGACATCATTGTATTTCGGCTCGCAGGGGGCAGGCCGTCACATAGTCGAGGTGAATTCGGCCGGTGCGGTGAGCGTATTTACAAGTCTACCCGTGGGCGCAGCTTATGCTTCTGGAGTTGCGTTTGACCAGAGTGGAAACTCTATGCATCTGACCCGAACATGAACACAATCAGCAAGATCACGCCTGACGGCGCGGTGAGTCTCTTCAAATCGCTTTCAATGCCCTCGTTTCCGACCGGTCTGGCCTTCGATGGGAACGGCGATCTTTATGTGTCGAGTTATGGGGCCAACCAAATCACTAAGATCACTCCCTCTGGCACTGAAAGCCTTTTTGCACCATTGCCGGCCGAATCAGGTCCGGAAGGTCTGGCCTTTGACGGCAGCGGCAATCTTTATGTGGCACTAAGTAATATCAACCAGATCTACAAGATCACCCCAGAAGGCACGCCAACACTTTTCGCAACCCTACCTGCCAACTCATTCGCTTTCGGTCTGGCCTTTGACGGCATCGGCAACCTCTATGAGACAGGCCTGGACAACACGATCCGAAAAATCACCCCTGGCGGAGCAGTAAGCCTGTTTGCAACGTTGCCAAACTATACGGACCCTGAAGCAGTTGGTCTGGCGTTTGATAGTAGCGGCAACCTCTTTGCGGCAGGTTTGTCTGGTGAGATTAGTAAGATCACCCCCGACGGCACGGTGAGTCTCTTCGCAACAGCCACCAACGAAGGCTTGCTTTATATCGCGGTGACCGATGATTTAGGCCATCCACTGGCATTACCTTCAAATAGCATCTTCGCGGACTACGACGTCGACGGCGACGTCGACGGAGGCGATTTTCTGGTCTGGCAGCGGGGCGGGTCGACGCACGGGTTGGTGGCGTCGGATCTCGACGCCTGGAAATCGCAGTTCGGCGCTCCGGCCGTCGCTGCTTCGCTCCCAGTGCCCGAACCAGCGGGCTTAGTGATTGCCATGAGCGCAGTAGTCGCATTGATTGCCAGAAGCAGGTTATCGGCAACTTAGTCCGGAGCTTATTGAATTGCTGGGTCGAGGGGGGCTAGATCCTCCAGTTCCATTGTCCAGTGGTGCCCCTGCTAAGAATCAATCGCCGAGGATCTTTCGAAGAATCCGACGCGCCCAGCATGAAGGCGGATTCACGTGGCGTGCTCGAAGCAATATCGCCTACTGCCTCATGCAGACCTTCGATTGCTGGGGCCTCTCCAAGTGCGCCAACGGCCCTTCGTCTCAGTCCGAGAAAAGGGCTGAGTTTGCGGCACCCCACTGGCGTGCATCAAACGCACGAGAATTATAGACTGGCGGCTGCTTTCGAAGCCGGTCCATCTGCGCTTACTTCCGTCCATCCTTCATTTGCACGTACCTGTAGTACGTCGACTGTGAGATGTGGAGCGTGCTGCGTATATCGACAATGTTCAGCGTGTGATCGTCGTGCAGTTTACGGACAGCTCACACCTTGTCTTCGTCGAGATCAATGGGGGACGGGCGCGGGCGCAGGCGAGCCCCGCCTTGGTCCGCTCCTGAATCAGCCGACGCTCGAACTGGGCGAGCGCGGAGAAGATGTAGAAAATCAGCTCGCCCGACAGCAATGTGAAGCTCTCCATCTTTAGCCCACGCTCGGATGCGAACGACGTGGGAATCCGCAATGACAGTGACCGACCTCTTGGCGTCCCCAAACTAGTTTCTAGTTGTTCGCGTCTGATAACCAGCAATCTGTTCAATTAACATACCAGCCAGCAACGCTGGAAACTTACGTTCAATCGAACGCAGGGGCCCGGAGCGCGGCGATAGTGGAAATTGACGTTAATCCTGGACTCGGGCGTGTCGCGTCGATTAGGCTATGCCGCTGTAGCGCATCGATTCCGATGAGCACGCCCGAGCCCCGGCTATTGATGCAATCGCCCCTCATCTGAAGCGAGTCTCTGACCGCCGTTGCTGGAAAACGTTTGATCTAATTTCCGGTGGCGCCAGTGGCGGCATCAAATTCTAAAGAAGCTGCTAATGATTTCCTCTTCGACCGCGCGTCATCGCGTCTTGGCGTGTTCGCTTACCGCATGCATCGTCGCATCTCTGACCGCTGTCGCCTCCGCTGGAGTCATCTCCGGAGCCACTCAGTTTGGTCCGCATGACGCGACCGGCCCTGGACTCGGCGCCGTCTCCGTTCCCGCCATCGTCACCACGTTACTCAATAACGACAACAGCCCGAGGCCCGGAGCGCTCGACGACAATATCGTGGTCCCGATCAAGCGGTTCGACTTCTACGGCTATATCGATATCGAGTTCGCCGTCACACCGAGCGGCAGCGTCACCGAGTATCAGTTCTTTGAGTCGGTTGACAACAACACCGGCGCCATCTGGAACGGTTACTCGATGATGTTGGGCTACGGCGTCGGCGCGAATTTCGTGCAATCGACCAGTGACGACGGACTTGATTTTGATGTGCCCGATCTCAACTGGGGGCTCGCGTCGTCGGCATTTACAGAGATTTTGACGAACGGAGAGGAGATACTATTCAGCGGCGGTTTTCAGGGGACTGGAGCTGAAACGATTCAGTTCCGCGTTGACGTCCCGGACGTCGCGACGCTACCGCCCGGTTTCGACCGCTTCACGCTGCGTCAATTTCCGTCGTACATACCAGAGCCGACGTCGCTGATACTCGTGAACGTCGCCATTGCCGGGACGGCAATCCTAGCGCGTCGTCGTGCCGGTTAATTGAGCGGCGTTTGACGTTCAGTTTCACAAGCCCTATCTCCGACTTGGCAGGGCTTTTGTTGCACGAGACGCACTCATGCCACCAACGTTGGAGCCGCTACCAGCTCCGTGCGCTGCACGCGGCGACCGCAGGATGCGTAGAAGAGAATGCGGTTCTCATCCGTTTCCCAAACGGCACTGAGGCGGACTTGCCGCGGACCATGCAGGCAGAAGTAGACCGCGCAGGGTTGGCCGGAACGGAATAGCAAGTCCTCGGTCAGCGGGAATTGATCGTACCGAAGCGATTCCAATTTCCCGAGCGTCTCGGCCACATACAGCCGCAATTCCTCAATGGTCGCAAAGGATTGTTTGATGTCCGACATAGACGCCGGTTCAGCCCAGGGTGATTACTGCAATGTCGTTAACTTGGTCGCTGTCTATGAGCGACCGAGGGGCGGAGAAGGTATCGGAATCTGCCGCGGAAGAATTGAGCTATCGATGGGATGTAAGAATTTATCGCGAATGCCGGCTCAGTCTTGCAAAGCGAACCCCGCTTTGACCAATAAAAAGGCCCCGCTGCAGGGGAGTGCAGCGGGGCCACGTGCATTTCGCTCAAGTTGGCGATCGCCTTGAACGCCTACGCCGTACTCGCATCGCCGTAAGGACCCGGCGGTGCGAGGATAAGGCTGAGTGTTTGCACAAGATATATCGTCGCCAATCGATTTGGTGATCACCTCAATTTGCAGCTTCTTTTGAGATGGGACGAACATCGCCTCCGTCACTCTCAAGCGGCTGGCCTTCGATCCAAAACGACTCATACCCATCTTGCAAGTGACCGTGCGAACCAAAGTATTTCCGCGGATTTGCTTGTGCCTTGCATCGAGTTCGCATTCCCTCAGCGCACCGCTCCCGATTATTGCAATTGTCCTACCAAGCCAAAACAGACAGTTACCACCCACTTGAGTGAACTGTCGATGCCACGCCAACCCAAAGTCGCAATCTACGCCCGAGTCTCGACCGACGAGCAGAGCCCGGACGCTCAGCTGCGAGATTTGCGCGAGTACGTTCGAGCACGCGGCTGGGAATAGGTGGTCGAATTCATCGACGTCGGCGAGTCGGGGTCAAAGGATAATCGACCAGCCTGGTCGGAGCTATGGATGCAACTGCGACAGCGCAAGCTCAACGTGCTGGTCGTCTCCGCCATTGATCGCATCGGGCGATCGTTACCGCACTTAAACCGGCAAGGAGGCTCGGAACGGAGAAACCATATGAGTGAAATCAGAGTACGTCGGTTGAGCGATATTCCGGAGCCCTCGCAGGAGGTATCGGATCACGGCGGGCAAGGAAGCGAATAACCAAAAGCCGTCCCTAATTCGAACACAGCCTCAACCCCCAATCGACAGAGCCGAGTTAACACCAACCAGCGGGCTAGTACGGTCTAGCTCATAACGATCTGGAGACACCCTAACCCCCACTAGAATAAGGTATTACGGCTCTGGTGATCCAGATTACTATACCCCAACGGGGTTAAAAACAACTGTAAAGTGACGGGAGACCCTATGGCGAAGGGCCCTAACAACGAGAGCCCCGAGGGGGAAGAGCCGAGGAAGGGCAAGGGCGGCCCTCCGAAGGGCACAAAACGCTATCCGACACGGGATGCTAGCCGGCAAGCTCCCCAAGAAGCTGGAGTGGGTGGAGAAGAAGGCCAACGCCTTCCGTCGCCGACTTGAGGCTGCCGTAGAAGTCTCTAGGGGAGAGGAAGGTATCTCGCTCACCGACGTGGCCGTTATCAACACCGCGACGAAGTGGGAACGCCACGCGATGCTGGCTCAGTATTGGCTACGGGAGCAGGAAGCGACCTTATCGGCGGGTGACCGCCTTAGGTTCTCCGAGGCGATAGCGAAGGCCTCCGACAACCGAGATAGAAACATTCGCTCACTAGGTCTGGACGCGAAGCCGCTCGCTCCTTGGGTGATTTGAAAGAAGAGCGAGCAGATGATTAGTCAGTATGTATTAAACGTGCGGGCCGAGACCAGAGACGGGGTGAAGTATCTCGTCGCGAGCGTCGTGATGGTCGTTCCTGGCGTTCTCGCGGGCTTTCGCCGACCGGCAGGGATGCCCGTATGTACCAACCGAGGACGGCAACTTTGTCGTCTTTGAAAACGGAGCGAGTATCCAAGTCCGTGATCCGTTGCGGGTTATGACGGTATGTGCGCATCCGAGCGAGCCGCCCATCGACGACACCAACGAGTTGAGCCTCCGCCGTCGATTGGATTATTTCAGACTGCGAGAGGAAAAAGAGGTGATGGCGTGGCTACGGGCGAAATCGGACGCCTTGACGCAGCTCCGCCAGCGGGGCCGGGCAATCACGAACGGACTGTCGGCTGCGGTTCCCCCGCCATCGCCAGAATCGGTCCTGTGTATCCAGGCTGGTGCCGACCGGTGTGCCTTGTTAAGGGCGAAAGTCGTCGAGTTGGAGGGGCACATCGCTAAGCTGCCGAGCGTGAACGAGAAAGCCCGCCGAGAGGAAGAAAATCGGAAGTTGCGACAGGCGGAGATCGAAGCGGAGGAAGCCCTCTACAGACAGATATCCCAAATCGGCATCGAACTACCGGAAAACCTCCGAAACTCGGCCTCGCAACAAAACCTAAGCGTTTGAAAAGCGGTATAATTCTAACGTGGATACACTTGTCCGTAAACCCTAAAAATATCCTGGAGAAAAACGATGTTTGTAACTAACGAAAAGACCCTAGGCTGTTGCGGCTCCGCTCCCGAGGCCTGCCGATGCGGCGGTCACTCGGTCGAAAACGCCAACGGCATTTCGACGATGAATTTGAATGACGATTTCTGGGCCGGCGAGTTCAACCCGGAAGTGAGGCAGGCTCAAAACGAAGCTCGCAAGGCTTACCAAGATCAGCAGAAATTCGCGCACTTGAACGTCGCCAACGCGGCTGACGACGACGACGATTCCAAGCCCGCCGGTGGTTCGCTCGCAGCGGCTTCACCGGTTTGGAATTACGATCCGGCCGAAACCGGCCGCTAACGACTTTGCGGCGGGGGCCTCCCGAAGATGGGCTGGGCTCGTCCCCCCAGTCGGTTCCTTTAACATGGTGAACTGGCTGCCCGCCGCTTTTATTTAACTGTTGTCGGCTCTTGTGGAGAACCTCTTCACTCCTCAAGGCCTGTCGCTCCCCGGGGCCGTTTGGTCGAGTCCATCCGACCGGCGGTTTCGGGGGCGTTATCAAATCTCTAGGACGCCCCCCGGTGTGGCCTGGCGACGCTTCGCCGGGGGGCAATTACTCTCTCATCCCTGCGGGCGGCGAAGGCGGCGTGAGGAACTAGCTCTTCGACGTCGCGTGATCGCCGACGTGGCCACTGCGATCAGCCACGCAGCCGCCGGCTCCGGCACAAGTTGCGATGAGAATTGAATGTCGTCGAATTCAGCGAATGCAAACGAGCCCGGGTAACTTCCCGAGGGCCCTCCGAGCGTGCTCAACCAGTAGTCTTCGTGTGCCGTGAACTTCAGTGTCCGCAGTTGATCGGCGTGAGTCGGGATATTGCCGCCCCACATCCCTCCTCCTAAATACAACAGCGGAATTCGGTCGTCATTAAGATAGAGACTCCAGACGCGATCACCCGTGCTGGAAGGATCGACACCACCATGGGTCGGCCAGGACGCTTCCAAACGGATTGACTTCGCCGAGCTTGGCACTACCGCCGTTTGCCACATCGAGACGGCTGTATAAAAGGGAGGCGTCATCAGGTCCCCATCCCCGGCCGCCATCACTACCGAGTAGTCGCCGCCGGTATTTCGCAAGAATCTCTGGGGGCCTGAACTCAGATTTGGTTCCGTACCGGCAAAACCATTGTCAGGAGAAAACGACCAACCGGGAAACAGAGCCGCAGTCGTATTCTCTGCCAAGTTCGCGGCTTGGAAATCGAGATTAACGAACGCTTGTGCGACGACAGGAAAAGGGGATTGGACGAGCCCAAGAAAAGTCAGAACCAAGAAACAGTTGCGATTCATGCGGCATCTCTCGGTTAATGGCGGACGTGCTTCTGCTCAGGCGCCGGCAACGGCGTCGCATGGAAACTCGCCACGGCGTCCCTTGATCGGGACCGACCTGGAGTCGCTAACTGACGAGATTGCTTTGAGGCCATGCCCACACTATACCCGCTGGCGACGGGCGGTGCGAAAGCAGCCCTAGCCCCCAGCCTCCCGGCCGGGTTTAGTTGAGCCTCTTTGTTCTTGGCCTCGGTGTTCTGGTCATCGTCCCGCGGCGGCGGCTAGCCCCCCTCTAGTGCGTCATGCACTCTTCGAGCCCCAACTTTCCGGAGTCGAGGGCGGCAACTCCTTGGCCGATCGCCCGGTAATGGCTTGCCGGGTGGGCATTTCAGCAATGATCTCGAACGGGATGTCTGCCAGCTTTCCCTTTCTACAATCGGCCGCCCAGCTGACGAACCCTCGCAATACCGAGCAGGGCGCAAGCAAAGAGGAGGAGCGACTGCGGTTCAGGGATGGCGGCGATAAAGCCACGATACTTGCCTCCTATTATGTAGGATCCAATTATCGTGTTCCCGTATATTCCTTCTATCGACGTGTCTTCACCAAGTGAGGCTGGAACGTCAAAGGATGTGAATTTATCGTCATGAAATAGAAATCCGTGAACCGCATTGGGGCCGGTTCGATAGCTTCCAACCACTCGGTTGTTGGAGATGCCGCTTGCGCCCGTGCTCACCGAACCAGGGTAATGGATCGTACTGAATGTTACACCGTCGTAAATGTATCCGCGGTTTTCCGGCGATCTGTATACGCCAACGATCTTGTTACCTTCGATATCTTCTGCTTGTGCGCCGGGGAGGTCCACATAGCTGGAACCGTCGAACAAGTATCCCTGTTGACTTTGCCCCCTATAGTAGTCGCCGACGATGTTCCCGCCGTGAATTCCCCTGGCCGCCGAGCCGTTTATCGGTTGGCTCGTAGCGAGGGGGGGATCGACGAGCGTAAAAGCGGATCCATCGTACTTAAATCCGCGATATCTGCTTCCGTCCTGAGGCCGGAATCCCCCAACTACAGTGTCGCCATCGATCCCAAGTAAGGCTGTTGAGAGAGCGTCGGGCCAGTCGATGGTGGTATACGACGTGCCATCGTAGATGAAGCCGTGTTGCCTGGCTGAACTATCATTCCAGTACAATCCTACCACCTTGCCGCGGTAAACATCTGCGGCGATCGTGTTGAGCGAGCCCGGGAAATGGATCGTCTTGATAGCCGCCGCGGAGGAACTGGCGGCTGCCGCCAACATAAGGAGCAGCATAGGGACGAACGCGGACTTAAACTTCATTAGTCAATTCCTCATGTCGGAAAAGGCGATATCGCCATATCGAGGCATGTTACCAGCGAGTTACGAGGCTGACAAATCGTTGGTGAGGGCCGGGAAGTTGTCGGCTAGCTGAGCCCACGAGGCATCAGACGGGCACGGACGCCCCGATCCGCCTCGACTTCCCGGGCCACCCTCTCGTCACCGCCCTCAGCGGGACGCCCCGATAGCCCCGTTCTCTCTCGCGTCGTGCGAGCGTGTGCCTCCGTTGTCCGAGGGGCCTGAACGGGACCGCTGCTGGGTCCGAGGCGTCGACTTGAATCGGAGGAAAAACTCTGAGGGGTTAATTTATACCCGGACCGACGTATAAGCGGTGGTTTCCGGTGGTATCCCGCTCGCGTGGCGAAGTTGGTTTAAGCCAAGTTTTCTCGGCATTTCCCACGATTTATAGTGTCTAGGAAAAGGGGGCCGAAAGTCTCGGTCATACCGATCATTCTAGCCTGCCATTTCTCGGCCAGCGAGGCGGAATGGCTCGACACGCATCGGCCGCCGCCGAGCCGTTGTGTACACTAAAGAGATCCATGCCGCCGCGCATCGCCACTCGCCGCCGTTCGCCCTCTCTCGCCTGCTACGCGACGAATAGCGTACTCGCGCTGGCGACGGCGCTCCTCCTGGTGACCTCGCCGCAACCGGCCTTCGCGCTCGAGCACCTCACTGTCAAACTTCCCGACCAGCCGGAAAAAAAGCTCTCCGGCGAGCCGATCGTCGAAGCCCGCGACGGCGGCATGCTCCTTAAAACCGCCGACGGCGCCATCCACCGCCTCCCCGCCGCGACGATCCGCGACCGCAAGAGCGACTCCGAACCGCTCGTGCCGCTCACCCGCGAGGAACTCACGGCCCAGCTGCTGGCCGAGCTCCCGCCCGGCTTTCGCATTCACAACTCGAAGAACTACATCGTCTGCTACAACACGACGCCGACGTACGCCGAGTGGACCAGCTCGCTGCTCGAACGCCTCCAGCGCGCCTTCATCTCCTACTGGAA
Organism: Pirellulales bacterium; assembly: GCA_041740115.1. GTDB lineage: Bacteria > Planctomycetota > Planctomycetia > Pirellulales > Lacipirellulaceae > Lacipirellula. The sequence continues at coordinate 123 of JBGSMO010000343.1, read as the reverse complement.
GAAGCAGAAATCGCCGGTGAAGGCGCCCGAGCAGCCGCTCGTGGTCCTCGTCTTCGCCGACCAGGCGTCGTACGCCGACTACTCGAAGAAGGACCTCGGCGCCTCGGTCAGCAACATCATCGG
>JBGSMO010000307.1:0-10732 GCA_041740115.1 Pirellulales bacterium | reverse complement strand
GTGGCGGGAGTCGCAGCTGCCGCAGCGGGTGCAGCCGGCGGCGTCGCTAACTTGCCCAAGTCGACCGGCGTTTCGTTGCGAAGAACCTGTTGTTCGCGGCGGTTGAGTTGCTCGTAGCGGGTCTGCGTCAGCGAATGGTTCTTTTGGGCCTGCTGAATACGGGCCTGGCGGCGATAGCGTTCCACCAACTGCCGGTTCGATCCTTGCACGCGACTTAGAGCCTGGCCGATCGCCCCCGAAGCGCCAGGGTCGCGGGCCTCAAGCGACGCTCCCACAGCGAGGTCTTGCTGGGCTTCGGTCTGGCGTCCCGAACGCAACCGGGCGAGGGCGCGAAAATAGTAGACGCGCGGGTCAGTCGAGCCGGCGTCAATGACCTGCGAAAACTGATCGTCCGAGAGCCAAACCTGGCCGCCGAAATAATTGTGGACCCCGCGACCGTAAATCTCGGTCAACTCAGGCGAGTCCTGGGCGACGACCGGTCGCGACGACAGGCCGACGACCAACAGCCCAGCGGCCAAAGAGAGTGCGGAAAAACGCAGCGAACGCACAACGCAACGATTCATACTTGGAAACTCCGCCCTGGGGGCGCTAACCGATGGATCCGGAAAGATGACGGCAAACCGGCAGTCTTCCTCACTGCGCGGGGGGGCAAACCTGCGACCATGGACTATCGGAGGGTGCGTCCAAGCATTTCTCCAAGCTCGCATCTTAACGACGGGGTTACGACCGAACAACGTTTGCCCCGCAAACGGAGGGCCGATTGTTCGGAACAGCCCCCGTCGCGGCCGGTAGAACCCGCAAATCGCCGCCGGCCGGCCTCCGCATGAGGGTTTCGCGAAGGCTCTAGCGCGCCTGGGCGGTAGCCCCGGCAGTGCTGGCCTGCTCGATCTTTTTGATGAACCCTTCCAAATCCTGTTGCTCCAGCTTCGAGACCGCATCGGGCCCAATGCCCTCGGCCTGAGCCTGTTTCCAAGCAGCCGCGGCTCCCTCCTCATCGCCTGCCCCCAAGAGGGCGGCGGCCAGATGATAGTATTTGCTGGCGGTGGGGTTCATTTTCACCGCCTGCTTCATATCCTCCGCCGCAAGCGGGTACTGCTGCTGCTTGAGATAAACGAGCGCGCGAGTGTCGAGGATGTCGGAAATCGGACCGATCAACTCAATCGCCTCGTTGACGGAGTTGAGGGCCAACTCCAAGTCTTCGGGCGTCCTGCTCTTTAGCGCGAGAATGAAGGCCAGATTGTTGAGCGCCGTAGCGCGGACCAACGTCGGAACGTCGTCGCGTGCAAGGAGCTTCTGGTAGGCGGCGATGCTCTCGTCAAACTTCTCCTGAACCTCGAGCATCTCCGCTTCGAGCACCAAACGCCGCGCCGATTCCGGATCGTCGCGCAAGGCGCTGCGGACGATGCGCTCGACTTCGGCGTCGAGCTTAGCAGGGTCTTCGTTGCGGCGGTTGCGGAGCACTTCGACGGCGATTCTCATCGAATCGTCCATGTTCTGCGGCGCCAGCGAGCGCAAGCTCGCCAGTCCTTCGTCAACGTTGCCGTAGAGGGCGTTCATGCGGGCCAGTTCCAGCGCGCCGTCAGGAGCCCGCCGTGCGTATTCCTGCATCAGCGTCAGGGCGTACTCATGGTCTCCCGCGCCGTCGGCCGTTTGAGCGAGCCCGCGAACAAACTTCAACTGCTCCTCGGTCAGACGCGTCAGGTCGGGCGTCATCGCCTTGAGCATGTTGCGAACTTCATCCTTGTTCCCGCGGACCGAAGCGAGGCGAAGCCGAAGTTCATTGATAGCGCCGGCCAATTCCGGCTTCTCTCTCAGCCGCGTAATGCGCAATTCCGCCTCGTCGAACTCTTTGCGCCCAATCAGCATCGAAGCGTACGCCGTCTGCAATCGGGCGTCATTGGGAAATTTTCCGATGACGTCCAGCATCTGTGGCTTTGCCGCATTCCATTCGCCAAGTTCGTACAGCAAGTGGCCGAGTTGCAGTTCGCGTTCGGGTGTGAGACCGCCGCGCAACTTCTTTACCTCATTCAACAAGTCGATCGCTTGCTGACGCGAAACGGGATCTCCGCGAAGACTTAGCAAGTCGATCAATTGCTCATAATCTTCAGGCGTTGCCGTCCGGCCTTCGACGGCGACGCTCAACAATCGCTCGGCGCGCATCGAATCGCCGCGATCGCCCGTGGCCGCCAGGAGCTTTGCCGCTTGCCTTCTCGCCCACGGACCGTTGGGATCGCCCGGTTCGAGCTTGCCTTCGTACGAAGCCTTCAGCAGCTTGTTTAAGTAAACGGCCGCTTTGCCTCGATTGCCCTCATTGGCGCTCATCCATTGCAAATAAAATTCCGCCAGCCGCCGCGCCACGTTCGGATCATCTTCTCGGCCAGCGTAGGCCAGAAGGTAAATGTCCTCCGCTTCTTGCCAGCGAGACTGAAGCTCATAGTATTTGCCCGTTAGCAGAGGCAGATACTCGTCATCCAACGCAAGAAACGCCTCTCGCAACGTCCGTTCGACGTCGTCCGGCTTTTTCGCCTGCAAGTAAAACGTGACCAGTCGCGTCCACGCGTCGGGGTCTTCCGGATTGAGCGAAATCGCCTTCTTCATGGCCGCTTCCGCGGCGTCTGCCTTCTCCGCGCGGACAGCGATGTTTGCGAACCAAGTCTGGACGGCAGGATCCTCTGGCTTCGACTGCGCCACTTTCTCAGCTTCCGCGAAAGCCTTGTCAGTTTCTCCGACTGCGCCCAGCACGTCTGCCGCGGTAGTTCCCAAGACCGCCGACCAATTGACCATCGGGATCCGTTCCATACGTTGGCGAGCCTCTTGCGCGCGCCCACGTTCGGCCAGCAAGCGAATCTGCAACGCCAAGGCGTTGAGATTCGACGCGCCAAGTTCGAACGCTTTCTCGAAGCTCTTCAGCGCCTGGTCGACGTTGTTATCGAGCACCAACGCGAGCTGTCCCTGGGCGACTTGCAACTCCGCCCACTGGGGTCGCTGCTTGATGGCCGCCTCGAGCATTTGCCGACCTTCTTCCACTTCCTCCTTCGACATCCTGTTATTCGAGAATCCGGAAATCCGGCGTTTCACCTCGGTCAGCACGTAACCGGGATCGCTTTTGCTTTTGACGATCTCCAATATCCTCTCTTGCGCGGCGATCATGCCCGGATCATCGTGCTGCTTCAAGGCGAGGTCGAAGAGCGCATTCCGCGTCGGCAAACTGTTGGGCGACAAGGCGACGGCTTGTTCCAAGGCGCGCTGCGCTTGAGCGATGTCGCCCAATTGCTCAAACTTGGCGGCGACGGCGGACCACACTAATGCTTTCTGATTGTCGGGGAAGTCATCCATCCCCTCCGTCGCGGCGTTCAACTGGGCCGGCAGTTGCTCGTCTCGAATGGCGAACAGCAAATCAATGCGCAGCGTGCGAAACGCCGCGGAATCTTTGCCCTTCTTCACAATGCTGTCGAGAAGTTCGAGGGCTTTGGCAGGACCGCTGTCGGGCTCTTGGGCGAGCAGGCGAATGGCTTGAATTTGGATCGTCGGGTCGGTCGGATCGATGGCGTACGCCTTCTTGATGGCGTCGCGAGCTTGCGTGAATAGCGTCTTCTGCTCCGCCGGATCGTTCGTTTCCACCGCACGCATGGCGAACATCTGGCCGCGAAGCAGCGCCTTGCGCGAAGCGGCCCATGTCGTGGCAACCACTCGCTTAGAAGCTTCCGCGTCTATGTAGTCGTCAATTTTCGCGGTAAGAGCGTCCCAGTTCTGCTCGGCCTTCGGGCGCGCGAGCATGTTCTTGATTTCGCGATCGAGCTCGAGCATGCCCTCTTCGGGCTGTTCCAGGTCCAATAGGGCCGAGATCTGCTCGTACCCCGATTTGGCTTGCGGCAACTCGGGGTTAATCGCCAGAGACGCCTTGTACGCCTCTAAGGCCAAATCAAACTGCCCCAACTGCGTGTGGCAGAACCCTTGGATCGCCGCCGCCAGCGCCTGCAGTTCGGAAAAACCTAGTAACCGCGGGCGAACGTTTCTGAGCTGTGCCGCCGCGTCGGCCCACTTCTCGTCGACCGCCGTCATGCGCGCCTGATGAAAGTCGGCGACGGCGTTGACGCGTTCATTATTTAATTCCCGCAGCGCCGCGATCTCTTTCTTAACGCCCTCAAAGTCCTTCTTGCTGATCAATACTTCGACTTTAATATTGGAGAGTCCCAAGGCCGCGGGCATTCCGAGGCGATCGAACTTGCTGCCCATGGGAAACGCCGCCAACCCCTTCTCGACGATGGCGAGGGCGTCTTCCGGCTTTTCCCGAAACGTCTCGATGCGCGCCGCGCGTTCGTAGAAATCGATTCGCTCCGGATACTTTTCCATTCCTTCCGAAAAGTACTTGGCGGCTTCGGCCAAATGCTTTTGGGCGTCTTTGCGAAGTTGCTCGACGTCGTCGCCCTTGGCGTCGGCGAGCGCCAACTGAAAATCGGCGATCGCTTCCGCGCCCTTAGCGTTCAAGACAGAGGCGTCGTCCGACTTCAATGCGAACGCCTTGTCGAGCGCCGCGCGAGCCTCTTCATTCTTGCCTATGTTCTTCAGAAACTGATATTGCATTACATAGGCGTCGGTTGATTCCGGATTGGCGATCGTCATCTGATCGATGACCCGCCGTGCCAATTCTGGCTCGTTCTCATTGAGGTACGAGGCCAGCATGGCGTAAACCAGCGGCTTCTTGGGAGCCTCTGCCTTCGCGACGTCAAATGCATCGGCTTGCTGGTCGTATCCGATCAGCTTATAGGAGTAACCCGCCGCCTCCGCCGGCTTTTGCGTGGCGAACAGGCATTGCGCACGCAGGGCTTTCAGATCAGGATCGCCGATGCCCTGTTCAATGAGTTGGTTGATGTTGCTAAGAGCCAGGTCGGGCGCTCCGAATTTCGTCTGAATATCGACAAGCTTCCGACGGAGCTTAGCGTTGGCTTCCCGCTGACGCTTCGCCTCCTCGGGATCGTTTTCGTCGATGTCGCCGGTATCGCGAACCACCGCCACCAAGGTCTGAAAAGCTTTGCCGCGCAGTTCGGGCTCCAGGTCCTCCTGCTCGGTCACCTTTACCGCGACCTCGCCCAGCCGCACCCTGGCTTCGTTCTCGCGGGTCCGAAGCTGGACGTATTGCTGCAGGCTCTCGAACGCCTCTTCCAAATTGCCCGAGGCTTCCGCCGCATCCGCCTTGGCGATCAAGCGAGACGCGTTTCGATCGACCTGAAACCGCCAAAGGAAAAAAGCGGCGACGGCGGCAATGGCGCCGCCGATGACCAACCCGACGAGCAAAGGATAGTTGACGCGATAGCGTTGCATAGAAAGTTCGCTGCGTAAGTTTTGGCTAAGAAAGCATTTTTGAGGGAAGGCTCGGCCCGACGTCGCGGCTGATCCGCGATTTTGCTGCGTGCGGCGTGCCGGCCACTTCCGCTGATGTTGCAGAAGGGAACCAGCCTTGAGTCGTGGCCCGCCTATCTCCAGGAGCCGTTCCTCACCACGCCTCTGAACACCGAGAGGGCCGCCCACAGGGCGAGACAAGACGCCGTCCGGACGGGTTCCTCAACGTGGCATTAGGGCCTGTCAGGACAGGAGTTAAGTTCATCGTATCCCGGGCCGGGAGTGTGTCAACGATGCCGTCGGCGGCGCATCCGGCATAGCCGTTGCGGCCCCTCTCAGAGGCCCCAAAGCCCCGCTTCAGCGACGCCTGCTTGGTCCTACGAGCGGAACTGTCGGGGCGTTCGGCCGGGGCGACAGCTTGTCGGTTTGACCGCTCCAAGGAGGGGGTCGATACTTGAAACGTCGACCTCGCTGGCATTGTTTGGCGGGGCGACGCCAGCGATTTCCCGCATTCTTCACATGGCCCCCTCTCTCAGGCGTTGCCCGCCGCGCGGCAGTCCTCCATGACCTCCACCGCGCCTTCGGTCGAAACCGTCTTCACCGCCCGACGGATCACGAAGGTCTATCACATGGGCGAGGTCGACGTACACGCCCTCCGCGGCGTCGATCTGGAACTGTACGCCGGGGAGTTTGTCGTCCTGCTCGGCCCCTCCGGCTCCGGGAAAAGCACGCTACTCAATATCTTGGGAGGGCTCGACGTCCCCAGCAGCGGCGAGGTCTTCTATCGCGATCGGCAGCTTACTCAATTCGACGACGCGGCGCTGACTCGATACCGCCGCGAACATGTCGGCTTCGTCTTTCAGTTCTACAATCTGATCCCCAGCCTCACGGCGCGCGAGAATGTGGGCCTCATCACCGAGATTGCTCGCAACCCGATGAAGCCCGCCGAAGCGTTGGAGCTGGTCGACCTCGGCAAGAGACTCGATCACTTCCCCGCCCAGATGTCGGGCGGCGAGCAGCAACGCGTGGCGATCGCCCGCGCCGTCGCCAAACGGCCCGACGTGCTGCTGTGTGACGAGCCGACCGGCGCCCTCGACGTCCACACGGGCGTTCTGGTCCTGGAAGCGATTCAGAAGATCAACACGGAACTGAAGACGACCACTGTCGTCATCACGCACAATGCGGTGATCGCCGAAATGGCTGACCGCGTAATTCACCTTTCGGGGGGCGAAATCACGGGCGTCGACGTGAACGCTCGCAAGCGGCCTGCCTCGGAGCTGAACTGGTAATGTTCATTGCTCCGCTAGATCGCAAGATGTTTCGCGACCTGTGGCACATGCGCGGGTTGGCGGCGGCGATCTCGGTCGTCATGGGCTGCGGGATCGCGCTCTTCATTCTCTCGCGAAGCATGCTTCATTCGTTGGAGTTGACGCAGCAGACCTACTATGACCGCTACAACTTCGCCGACGTCTTCGCCTCGATCAAACGGGCGCCCGATGAGCTGATCAACCGCATCGCAAAGATCCCCGCCGTGGCGATCGCTGAACGGCGGATCGTCGTGCCAGTCAACCTGACGGTCCCCGGGCTCGACGAACCCGCCTCGGGGCGACTCATCTCGGTCCCCAACGTCGGCCGACCGCGACTCAACCAACTCTATCTCCGCCGCGGCCGCTGGCTCACGCCCCGTAGCGACGACGAAGTCCTTGCCAGCGAAGCATTCGTCGACGCGAACCAAATGGAGGTGGGCGATACGTTCTCCGCAGTGATCAACGGCCGCATGAAGGAACTGCAAATCGCCGGCGTCGTCCTCTCGCCCGAGTACATCTACGAAATCAAGCCGGGCGGCATCGTCCCCGATAACCGCCACTTCGGCATCTTCTGGATGAACGAAGAGGCACTGCAGTTGGCGTTCGACATGGACGGGGCGTTCAACGATCTTTCGATCAAGCTGATGCGCGGAGCCAACGTCGAGGACGTGATCCAACGCGTCGACAACTTGATCGAACCGTACGGCGGCCTCGGAGCCTTCGACCGCCGCGACCAGCTCTCGCATCAATTCATCGACAATGAGATTGAGCAGAACCGCAATATGGGGCTGTTCGCCCCGTCGATTTTCCTCGGCGTTTCGGCGTTCCTGATCAACGTGGTGATGTCGCGGACGATCAACAGTCAGCGGGAGCAGATCGCGGCGCTCAAGGCATTTGGCTACTCAAACCTCGAAGTTGGCTGGCACTACATCAAGTCAGTCCTGTTGATCGCGGCGATCGCGCTCGCGATCGGCATCCCCGCTGGAGCGTGGTTCGGTTGGCTCGTCACGGGCATGTACGCCCGGTTGTTCCACTTCCCGGTCTTTCTGTTTCGCATCTATCCTTCCGTGTTGGTAGCAGCCGGCGGAGTGGCGGCGTCGGCTGCGGTCTTGGGAGCGATCGGCTCGGTGTCGCGCGCCGTGCGCCTGCCGCCTGCGGAAGCAATGCGTCCCGAACCGCCCGCCGGCTTCGGACCCACCATTCTGGAGCGCATGGGCATCGGTCACTTCGTCCCGCCGATAGCGCTGATGGTCGTCCGCCAGCTCGAACGCCATCCGATCAAGACCGGCTTTTCGACGCTCGCCATTTCGCTCGCCGTGGCGGTGCTGGTAATCGGCAACTTCTTCCAGGATTCGATCGACTACATGATGAACGCCCAGTTTCACTGGGTGCAGCGGTTCGACCTCTCCGTCGCCATGACCGACCCCGTGAGCGATCGCGCCATGTACGAGCTCGCCAGCATGCCAGGCGTGATGCGCTGCGAACCGACCCGCAGCGTTTCGGCCCGCATCCGCGCTGGCGCCCGCAACCGCCGCGTCGGCATTCGCGGCATCGAGCCCGACAGCACGCTCTACGGCTTGGTCGATATGGATGGCCGCGAAACGCCGCTCCCGCCCCACGGGCTGCTCGTCTCGAAGAAACTCGCCGAAGTTCTCAACGTCAACGTCGGCGACTGGGTGGAGATGGAAGTCCTCACCGACAAGCGGCCGAAGCGGCGCGTGATGATCGCCGCGACGCTCAAAGATTTCGTCGGCCTCTCGGCCTACATGGATCTCGAAGAACTGCGCCGCATCATGCTCGAAGGACAGGTCGTCAACGGCGTCAACATGGAGGTCGACCCGGCGTACCAAGATGCTCTCTACCGCGAACTGAAGGAGACGCCCGCTATTGCCACGGTGATGGTCAAGCAACACTCGATCGACAGCTTCAACGACACGATTGCCAAGAACCTTGGAGTGATGAAGCGGATCAATCTGATCTTCGCTTGCATCATCGCCGCCGGAGTGGTCTACAACAGCGCCCGGATTTCGCTCTCGGAGCGGAGCCGCGAATTGGCGACGCTGCGAGTGATCGGCTTCACGCGGCAGGAGATCTCGTCGATCCTGCTCGGCGAATTGGCGATCGTCACGCTGCTGGCCATCCCCATCGGCCTCGGCCTCGGCACGTTCTTCGCGTGGTGGATGTGCACGGCGTTTGATCAAGAACTGTTTCGCTTTCCCATGGTCGTGAGCAACCGCACCTACGCCTGGGCGTCGCTGGTGGTGATCGCCGCTTCGGCCGTCTCGGGGCTGCTGGTGCGGCGAAATCTCGATCACCTCGACCTCGTGGCGGTCCTCAAATCTCGCGAATAGGCGGGCTACAATTTAGGTATTAATGAATTGAACCACGACGGCACTACGGACACGACGAAAAACGATGAGAGAGCACCGCTAATAAACGCTGAAAGACGCTAATAGAATTCTCTTGATTCGATTTTCATTAGCGCCAATTAGCGTTCATTAGCGGTGAAAATGAATGGAGTAATTGCTTGTCTTGCGTCGTGCCCGTTGTGCCGTGGCGGTAAGTTTTCTGCATTGGACAAAATGAAATCACTCGTTCGCCGTATTCTGTTGTTCGGGTTCGTCGCCGCGGTCGCCGGCGCGATCATCTTCGGCCTGCGCCCGGCGCCGGTCGAAGCTGATCTGGCGAAGGTGGTCCGCGGCGAGATTCGCGAAACGGTCGATCAGGACGGCCGCACGCGGCTGCGGGAACGCTACACCGTCTCGGCCCCGCTCGCGGGTCGCCTGTTGCGGATCGAACTCGACCCCGGCGACGAAGTCGACGCGGGCGAAACGCTCGTCGCGAGCATCGAACCTCGCGATCCCGAACTGCTCGACGCCCGTGCGTTGCTTCAGGCCGAAGCGAACGTAAAAGCCGCCGAAGCGCGTCTTGAACGGACGACTCCGCTCCTCGAAGAAGCTACGGCCAATCTGGACTTCGCCGAAGCCGATCTCGATCGCGCACGCCGCGCACGCCAGGATAGTCCCGGTTCGGTGACGCTCAACGAACTCGAGAATAAGGAGATGGTGCGTCGCACACGGGCGGCGCTGGTGCGCGCCGCCGAGCATGCCCACGAGATCGCCAAGTTCGAGCTGGCTCAAGCCAAGGCGGCGCTGCTGCGCAGTCGTCCCTCGGCTGAAGCATCTGCTGCGCAAGCCGACTCTACGAGCAGCGAAGCAGAGGAGGGCAACGGCCAGACGCCCGCTCCCTATCCGCAGCAAGACCCGCTGTGGCACTTCAACATCTTGTCGCCGATCAACGGCCGCGTGTTGCGCGTCTTCCGCGAAAGCTCCGGCGTCGTGCAGGCCGGCGATCCGCTGCTGGAGATCGGCGACCCACTCGACCTGGAAGTTGAAATCGACGTCCTCTCCCGCGATGCGGTGAAGGTGAAGCCGGGCGCCCCCGTGCTCCTCGAGGAATGGGGCGGCGACCGACCGCTCGACGGCGAAGTGCGGCTGGTCGAGCCCTCCGGCTTCACGAAAATCTCGACGCTCGGCGTCGAGGAACAACGGGTGAACGTCATCGTCGATCTGGTCGATCCGCCGCAGAAGCGGGAGGCGCTCGGCGACGGCTTTCGCGTCGAAGCCCGCATTGTTACGGCCGAGGCGAAGGATGTGCTCAAAGTTCCCACCAGCGCCCTGTTTCGCGATGGCGATGACTGGGCCGTGTTCCGCGTCGAAGATGGCGTCGCCCGGCAACGGACTGTGAAGATCGGTCTGCAGAACGGACTGGAAGCCGAAGTGCAGGAAGGTCTCGCCGACGGCGATCTCGTCGTGACCCACCCCGGGGATAACGTGGTCGACAGGCGAGCCGTGCGCGCTCGATAGTTGTCGGCCCGCTAGTCGTTGACATCCGCCCCCAAACCCTGAAGATGACATCCCATGGCCGAGACTAATTCGCCGCTCGTCGGCGTCATTATGGGGAGCAAAAGTGACTGGGAAACGATGCGCGCCGCGGCCGACGTGCTTGCCGAGTTCGGCGTGCCGCACGAAAGTCAAATCGTGTCGGCCCACCGCACCCCGCAGCGGATGGCTGACTACGCGGCC
>JBGSMO010000235.1:0-8151 GCA_041740115.1 Pirellulales bacterium | reverse complement strand
AACCTCGCTCGTCCCCTGCCCCCGCAGCACCCAGCAGCCGCGCCGCGCGGCAAGCCGCAACGTCTCGGCCAGGAGCCGCGACTTACCGGCGCCCGACTCGCCTTCGACGCGAACGACGGCTCCACGACCAGAAATGGCGCGGTCGGTTTGCAGTTCAAGCGTCGCCATCTGCTGCGAGCGGGCGACGAACGCCGGCTCCGTCAGCGTGATCCGCCTATCACTAGCGCCAATCACGACCGCGGGATCGGGATCGCCTTGAGCCAATCCTTCGGCAATCGCTTCCAGATCGGCTAGGGCGGCTTCAGCGGCCTGATAGCGATCGCGCGGATCCTTGCGGAGCAGACGTTCGACCAATTCTTCGAGCGCCCGCGGAATGCCGCCGCGGCAGGCGCCGGTCGCGCTCATCTGCGGCACTGGCAACGTCATATGTTCGAACAGTATCGCCCCGACGGAACTCCCTTGGAACGGCGGCTTCCCGGTGAGGCAGTGAAATAGCACGACCCCCGCCGAGTAGAGATCGGACGCCGCGGTAACGTCGTGGTCGATCGACCCCGCCTGCTCGGGCGAGGCGTAGAGCGCCACATCGAGCGGCTGCCGATTGAGCGGGGCGTCGGGCTCGATCGCCCGCGTCGGCCCAAAGTCGACCAGCGTCGCCCGCTGCAGCGGTTGGCGCGGGTCGAGGATGAGATTCGCCGGGCGCACGCTGCGATGCAGCACCTGACACGCGTGTAGATCGCGGAGCGCCGAAAGGAGCGACCGGGCGACGACGATCGTCTCCTCAAGCGGCAAGGCTCCCTCGCCCAACCGCATCTCCAACGGCACGCCTGGAAAGTATTTCCAAGCGACGTAGACCTGTTCGCCATCGCGACCGAAATCGACCAACGGCGCCACCCAATCGCTACGCATCTGGAGTAGAAGCGAGGCTTCATACTCCAAGCGCATCAGCGCGCCTGGCGTGAAGGCGTCTGCCGGAACCGACTTGAGCACGACGGTGTCGGAAGTTTCGACATCCAACGCCATGTGAATGTTGGCGCCCTGACGGTGTCCTAAGCATCGACCAAGCGCAAAGCGCTCGGCGACCAGGCGTTCAGCGCCGGCGACGGCATCGGAGCTAGGTTGTGCGGGCTTGGAAGTCGGCATCGTCGCAAGTCGAAAGCGTTGAGGCGTTTAACGCTTGGGCTGGTCTGTTTGGGGAGCGCGCGCAACCTCGCTGCTCGCGCACCTTCAGCGCACTAAAAGCGAGCCACGGAGAGCGTCACTCGCGCAAAACCATACCTTTTTCCAGCGAGGCAAGAGGCGCCGGTTGTGCGGTGCAGACCGGTCGTACGATCTCGCGCATTGGGACAATCGGCAATGTTGCGAAATTGCGACAATAAAAGTTGCGTCGATCAGGCCCTCTGTCAAAAATGGGTTGCGTGCTCTGACTTAGGGTTTCCGCACGAAGCTCTCTCCTTTCGAACATTGCGTGCTGCAGGCGTTATGGACATCGAAAGAGATCTAGCTGCTGGCAATCGCTCCGTTGGCGTTGCCGTCTATAGCTTCGAAGCGCCGCGAGTTATTGCGCAACCAGATCCGCACATCGGTTGTCATTTCAAGCGATCGGACAACTGACCGTTCCCGTTCGGCGTTTGCAACGCGATACTGGGCTCGCTGGCCGCAGTTAGGCGTTGCTGCGCATGGAGAAAACGATGCAGAAACTCCGCTTTGACGATGCTCACGCGACGAAGTTGTTCGACGTTACTTGGGATCAGGACCAGCAATTTCGGATGAATCCCGAGGTGGTGACCAGTCTCCTCCGTGAACAGGTGCCGGTACTCGAGTTCGTCCAGTGGAAAGTCAACCAGATCGAGTTTGGCGGCGCGGAAACCGTGCTGCCGCTCAATGCTCAGTCGACAAATCAACACTTCACCCATCAGGCGGCATTGCAAGTGTTGGCGGCCGACTACGCCGGCGGCGTCGCCCTGGCGTCGTTGCTCACCGGCTGGCCCGTTCTTGGCGTTCACCCGGTGGCGTCTCGGAATTCCGTTTCGTTGTGGCTGCTGAAGGTGGACATCAAGTTCCTGCGGCCTAGCGTCGCGGATCTGACCGTGGCGGCCACAATCGACCCCGATCTCCACGAACGCATCCAAAAGCGGTTCTTCGAGGGGAAGGCCGTCATCGAAACGATCAACATCGAATTTCGCAACGGCGACGTTCCGGTGGCCGAAGCGACCGCCACCTACTTTGCTCGGCAATCCGATAAGCTGCGCGCCGAAGGAATCTCGACGGATCGAGTCAACACGCTCTACCAACTCAAGCTTACTTCCTCCGCCGAAATGATCGCCGGCGTTCGCGCGCGGGAAACCGGCGCGCTGTTTGAAGATCCATACGCCTACCACATGGCCGGGCAACATGGGGTCGCGATTGCCAATCGTTTCTGCGATCGCTCGCCGCAACTGGGCGGCATGGTCGCCGCTCGCACGCGCCATCTCGACGACGCGCTGCGCAACTTTGTCCGCGGCGGCGGCCGGCAGGTCGTCAACGTCGGCGTCGGCTGGGACATGCGCGCCTTCCGGCTCGACTTGCCCGCAGGGATGAAGCTCTACGAACTAGACTTTCCCACGACGCTCGAAGAACGCCGCCGGCGCCTCGCCCAACAGGAAGTCGCCGAACGTCCCGGCGTCACGCGCATCGAGTCGCCGATCGACCTGCGTACCATGTCGCTCGCCGAAGTCTTGGCCGGCCAGGTTGACCTCGACCAGCCGGTGTTCTTGGCCTGGGAAGGGATGAGCATGTACTTCAGCGAAGAGGAAGTTCTCGCCATTCTGGAAGGGATGCGGCCGCTGCTGCGCCACCCCGACAGCCTGCTGTGGCTCGATCTGATGGATCGCGAGCCGGTCGAAGCGCCGGAACGATTCCCTGACACGATCCAAGAATTCATGCGTGGGATGCAGATCTTGGGCGAGCCCTTCACCTTCGGCGTCGACGACGCCGAGGAGTTTCTGCAATCGGCTGGTCTGCGCTGTCTCGAAGCAGTGACTTCTGATCTCTACTTGCCAGACAAGGACGATCCGGTCTACGCCGTTTATCAGTTCTGCGTTGCCGGTCGGGCGACGGAACAGGCCGACGAATCGCCGTTGACGTTCCAAGCGGCGCGCTTCGACAGCCCCATGGCAGCCGCGGCGACGCCGCACTTTGCCCTAAACGGGCATGCGAACGGCAACGCCCATGCAACGCGAAACGGCGTCGATGCCGTGAAGAACTTCGCCGATCAACCGCGGCAGCCCAGATAGCGACTCGGCGACGCGCGCAAGCCAGGGATTGTGCCGGCAGACGCCGTGCTACCGCACTGCACTCGCGCACTCGCAGCCTTGCTTCGGCCCGAGCAGCTTCGTGAAGCTGATCGCCGCCGCATGCGTCTGGTCGTAATGCTCGCTGTCGTCGTAGTCGCCGCCGATAAGCGCGCTATTGTCCTCGTACACATGCGAGCCGAACGAGTACATGTACGCGAGATTGACGTTCCAGTCGCGCCACATCCAGCCGTAGCCGAGCGAGGCGGCCTGCTCCAAGGCGGCCGGAATGAACACCGTCATTGTATCCGCCGGGCTCGGATTGCGGTGGTAGACGTAACCGGCGCGAACGACCTGACCGCCGTCGAAGTGGTATTCGTATCCGAGCCGGGTTGAAACGGTATCCCGCCAATTGAGCGGAAACTCTTCCCTCAGCTCGGGAAACGCTGGGTTCGAGGGGTTCGACAGCGTGATGTCGAACGAATCGAACGCCGCCGACCAATTGAACCAGATGACGTCCATCGACACCACCTGGCGCGACGTCAATTGCTGCCGCACGCCAAGGCCGACCGACTGCGGCCAAGTGATCGTCGCGTCGGTGTCGTAGCTGCTCGAACCGAGCGGCGTGTCGACGCTGGTCGTCCCCGAAGCGTCGATCTTGCTCTGGCTCTGGTACGCGGCGCCGATCGACGTGCTGTCGGTCAGTTGATACTGCACGCCCGCCGACCAGACGAGGGCAAAGCCGTCGACCTCCATATCGAGCAACGTCGGCAAGCCCGGGAAGCCAGGCCCCTGCAGCGTGTAAGGGCCCTCGAAGTTCGCGAATGACAGCGCTGGTCCAATCGTGGCGCCGAACGACAACCGATCGTCGGGAGTGTACGACGCTCCCATCAGCAGTTTCGACAGCGAACCAAACGACTTATATCGCTGCGGCCCGGTAAATGGCGCCGGCCCGTTGAGATTAAAAATCGAACCGAAGCCTGCCGGCGAGAAAATGCCGGCGCCGAACGCCCACTGATCCGACATCTTGCGGATGTAGGAGATCTCCGGCATCACATAGAACTGATGTTGGCCGACGACGTCGTCGTTGTCGGGATCGGAGTATTGAAACTCGGTCCACAACCCCGTCGCGCCCAATTGGAACATCCCCTCGCTCTCGATTTGCCCCATGGCGGCGGGGTTATCGTGGAGGATGGAGCCGTTGTCGGCGAAGCCAATGTTCGTGCCGCCGCGGCCGATGGTGTAAGCAGAAACGCCGTCGAGAATGATGCCGTCGGCGAGCGCGGAGCCGAAGCCCAGCAGGCTCAATGCCGCTCCGAACAAGATTTGCGGCGGGCGTCGCACGGGCACTCCTTTACCGCCGGAATAGCCGGCGCCCTTTGGCATGAACCGCGATCCATGCAGTTCTTTAAGGTAATGGATCGGCTCGCATGTCGACTTACTAGCAGTCAATTCCAATAACGATGCCGCACCGATCGACAGTGATGGCGCCGACCTTGCCGATTGCGTAAACCCTATGCCGCCGTTAGACCAACGCCGGTTCCGGCGGCGTCGCCGGCAATTCAGCATGAACGGCCGACGGCTCTTCCGCCGAGCCATCCAACGATTCGGAGATCCGCACGACTTCCTCCTCGCGTCGCAGAAACGCCGCGACCACGTCAGGATCGAATTGCGTTCCCATGCCGTCGAGGATGATCTGGCGGGCCTTCTCATGACTGAACTTCGGCTTGTAGACGCGCTGACTGCGGAGCGCGTCGTACACGTCCGCCAGCGCCGTCAGTCGGCCGCACAGCGGGATCTGCTTGCCTTGCAATCCGAACGGGTACCCGGCGCCGTCGTATCGTTCGTGGTGAGTGAACGCAATGTCGCGCGCCATGGACAGGAACTTGGCGTCGGGATGCGCCTTCGTCGCCGCCGCCAGCGTTTCGCCGCCGATATTGACGTGCCGCTTCATGATCTCGAACTCTTCCTTGGTGAGCGGGCCCGGCTTGAGCAGCACAGCATCGGGAATGCCGACCTTGCCGATGTCGTGCAAGGGGCTCGTGAGATACATCAGCTGCACGTAATCGCCATCGACGACGTCGCGGTACTTATCCCACGTCGACAGTTCCTCGGAGAGGATGCGGCAGTACTCGCGAATCCGTTCCAGGTGAAGTCCCGTGTCGGTGTCTCGCGATTCGGCCAGCTTCGCCAGCGTGAAGAGCATGACGTCGCGGCTCTGCAGCGACAGAATCCGCTCGCCCGTGCGCAGCCGAACCCGCAGTTCGCTCGGCTGAAATGGCTTGGTCAGGAAATCGTCGGCGCCTGCCTTGAGACCTTCAACGACATGCTCGGCTCCGTATGACGTGATCAAGATGAAGAAGATGTAGCCGCTCCATTGCCGGCAGCGAATCTGTCGACAGAGCTCCGGGCCGTTCATCTCCGGCATCTCCCAATCGGAGATGACCATCGAGTACTTGCCGGAGCGAACCAGGTGAAACGCCTCGCGTCCATTGGTCGCCACGGTCACTTCGTAGCCGAAGTGGACCAACGTGTTCGCAAGGAACTCGGCGGAAACGACGTCGTCGTCGACTACTAGTACGTGCATAGTTGAACTCTTCAAATTGAGCGTCGAGGCGTCCTCGACTCGCTTAGGGCGTCGCCGCCAGTGAAGTCTGAACGTAACGCGACTCATCGCCGGAGAGGATCGCCGTGCATTCGTTCCATTCTTGTCGGAACTGAGCGCAGCGCGCCGCCAGCACGTCGGTAAACTCTTTATTGGCCGCCGTCCAAAGTTCGCTCGCCCGCGCGCTAAGGTTATTGGCGCCGGCGTTGGCGCACGCGCCCTTCAGCCGATGGGCAATCTGCTGCACCCGCGGCAGGTCGGCGGCTTGAATAGCTTCTTCCAGCGCTGCCAAATCTTCTTCACAGCGAGATTGGAAAATCGTCAGAATCCTTTCAACGAAGTCCAAGTTCCCCATGCAACGCCCCATCAAGTCGTCGACGTTGATCACCTTGGCCAACGCATCAAATTGAGTAGCTGTCATACATCAGTCTCTTGAGCGGAAAGTCGCGTACCCAATTCCGTTTTGTCACTTCAATGTGTCGTTGATTGCTGCGCTGGCCTTCGTCGACAAGCGAGCGCATCGTGTTGACTCACTCGCGGCGAACATACGCCCAAACGGCCACCTCGACAGTGCAGCATGACCGTTGAAAGCGAGCCAATCGCTAAGAAACTCTAGCCCACTCCCCGGAGGCTGGGTCGTATGGCGCCGATCGTTGTTGAATCGAGAGATTTCGCGACTGCGCAAGCTCCGTAGGCGTGGACCGGCAATGCCGCAGTAACCCTGGCGGCAGACGATTCCTTATCATGGAATCAACGATTTGCATTCTTGGGTATGATCGTAGCGGCCCTATCGGATGCACCGATCGCATTGAATAACTGGCGTGGAAACGAATAGTCATTCGCCCGCGAGCTTGTTGGGGATTAGGTGCGTTTCACTGATGACGACGAATCGGCTTCGTTTTGGAATGGTGGAGCGGACGCCCTGCCATTCAGCAACTCCTCAAGGCTAACGCCTCGATGCTCGCAATGTTGAGCGTCTAACCGCTGCGGAGCCCCGAATTTGGCCGCGTTCGCACGGCTTGGCCCTCCTTGCTGACGCGACCGCCGGCTTGAAGTAATATAAAGCTCTTCCTCTAAGTCGGTGATCACCAGAGCGGGAGCCCTGCCGTGCGTTTCCTGAGTACCGCCATCGCGTTGTCAATTCATTTCGCTCTGTTCGCCGGCTTCGCGGGCGCGCGGCCTTGGTCGGACAAGTCGGGCGAGTATGAACTTGAAGCCGATTTGATCTCCTTCGACGACGAGGTGGTCGTCCTCCGCCGCGCCGACAAGGAGTTGGCCGCCCTCGCGATCGCCGAACTCTCCGACGCCGACCGCGAGTATCTCAAATCGCAGGAAGCCGAAGACGCCACGACGAAGACATTCGCCGCCCCGCAGGAGTGGACCTTGCGCAGCGGACAGACCATCAAAGGCAAAGTTGTCGATTTCGCGGATCGCGACCTCGTCATCGACCGCCGTCGCGGACGGATCTTCGTTAACGACCGCTTGATGAATAACCTGCCCGAGTTCTATCGCAATCTCGTACCGCAGATCGTCGCCCATCAGGAGAAGCTGCCGCAGGCCGACGGGCGATCGCTGCGACGCTGGCTTATCGATCAAGGCGACAAACCGCATGTCTTCCGAGTCCAGGGGGTCGTTATTGAAGATGAGAACGGCGACGAGTTCGCGGTTCCGTTCTTTCTCTTCTCCGACGCCGATCTCAAACTCCTCCAACCCGGTTGGGACGAGTGGCTCGCCGCCCACAGCAAGCAAGATTACGAATCTGAAGACGATCACGGCTTCCTCCTCCGTTCGCTTGCCGCCGCTCGGCAGCAGGATCATGAACTGCAGCGCGAGATTGCGCTGATGCAACTCACCATGCAAACCATTCAAGCCGGCGTCACTTCGCTCTGGGAAGTGACGCTTTATCCAGCCGCGGGCCAAGGAGGCCCGCCGCTGTGGGTCGTCGTCACCGGTCGCGATAGCCGCCAGGCCACGGTTGCTGCGATGAATCAGAATCCAGGCTACGTCGCCGGCCCCGTCCGCCGCGTCTCGCGCCGTACTCGCTAAGGCGCCGCTCGCGGCTGAGCGCCGTTACCGCCGTCGCTTATTCTTCGCCGCCGGCCCTGCATCTTGGGCGAAGCTTGGCGTCGGGCGCCCCGGCCCACGGTTTGAAGAACCGGGGGCTAAGGCGGTTACGCCGCGCGACGGCGTGAAGCTTGAGCGCGTTTCTTGGCGGCCTTCTCTCGCTTGACGGCTTGGCGTTCCTTTCGTCGGTTGAGGGCGGCATGGTGGCGAAGC
>JBGSMO010000214.1:0-6848 GCA_041740115.1 Pirellulales bacterium | reverse complement strand
GCGAGCCATGCCATGGCGGCAGCTGCTGGCCGAGGCGACGGTCGATCTGGCGAGATGGCGCGGCGACCACATGACCGGCTTGAGGCGCCCGCACGGTCAACGAATCGACCAGCGTTTGATGTTCCGCGAGTTGCGACTCGGCGGCGGAAAGCTCGGCTCGTACCGTCGGCAATTGCCGGGCGGCGGCGGGACTGGTCGCTTGCAGCGTTTGCAACTGGTGAAGTCGCACGCGTTGCTCGCGGACGGCGCCCGCGGCTTCCGCCAGCGCGAGGTCTAGTTCCGGATTGCTCAATTGAACGACGACATCCCCAGCGGCGACTTGGGCGCCTTCCGCAGCGGCGAACTTCAATTCGCCTGCCGCCACCGCGAAGAGGGGATGGGCGTCGGCCGGCACGATCACCAGCGGCGCGGCGACGCGACGCTCCATTGGCATGAAGTAGATCGCGGTGGTTGCAACAGCGAACAAAAGAGCCGCTGCGGCTGCGCGATCCCAGCGGAGTCTCGCACGCACCGCGGGATTGGTCAACATACGCCATGCCGTGAGCGCGGGTCCGATCAGTATCCCTGCCAGCACGATCGCCGCGAGGGCGTAAACGAGGTTTTGCAGCTGATGGGGTCGCGCCACGCGGAGCATCAAGATGAAGAGGCCGCTGAGGACGAGCGCCATGTAGATCTTCGAACCGATGGCGTAGATCCAGAGCGCGCGCCGCTTCCTCGGCGAGAGCCAGGGGTCGACCGTCGCCGGTTCGCCCAGCAGCCAGCAGCGCCACGCGCTGCCCATGAGACCTCGCGCTCGTTCGGCGAGATTGGGGACTTCGAGCAGGTCGCTGAGAATGTAGTAGCCGTCGTAGCGCAGCAGCGGGTTGGCGTTGATCGCCAGCGTGCCGACCGAGCAGACGATCAGCAGGCTGAGTGCAATCGCGTGGACGACGCCGGGCGCCGTGCGACTCCAGACGATTGCGGCCACGGCAGCGATGAGGAGCTCGACGAACATGCCGCCGGCCGAGACGCCGATGCGGCGCCACTTGCTGGGGAGTCGCCACGCGTCGGAAACGTCGCAGAACAACGTCGGCATGCCGGCGAGCAACAGCACGCCCATCTGGCGCGGCCGGGCGCCGAAGTGGCGGCAGGCGAGCGCGTGGCCGAATTCGTGAAGAACCTTGACGGCCGCCACCGCGGCGAGCCAGAGAGGCCAGTATCCGGGGCGGGCGAGTTCACTCAATCCGCTGAGGCTTGCGGCGATGGATGATGCGCGACCGATTGTCACGACGAGGGAGACGATCGCCAGCGCGGCCAGCGTCAGCAGCAGGGTGCGCGAGAAGGCCCAGCGGCTCGCTGCGTAGAATCGATCGACTACTGGCCCCGCATCGAACCCGCCGACGCGGATCGACAGCACCTGGAGGAGGCTGGCACAGCGCTCACGGCGGGACTGCCGGCGCCCGCGTTCGCGAAGTTCGCCGCCGCGACCAGGATTGTCGCCGACGAGCAAGCCCTGATCGTAGAGGCGATTGACGAAGTCTTGAACTTGTTCGACCGTCGCCCGCCGCGGGGCGAACGCCGTCTCGAGTTCGCGCTGCAACAGCCGCAGACTCACCGGCTGCCGCAGCGCCGTGAGGAGAGCGTGCTCTTCGCTCGAAAACTGGAACGACTCGCCCGCGACGGGGTCGTGAACCATGTAGGCCGACTCGCCGCCGAATTGCATTTCGACGATCTGCAAGTCGCCCCGCGCGCGCACCGGTAGGATGCGGTCGGCGGCGGCGCGGCGATAGTCGGCTTTTGGCATTCTTGTCGCTTAGATGATTTTTAAATGCAACCACGAAGGCACGAAGGAAGCACCAAGAAGACGGGAAGAAGAGTTGGAACCGCGGATGAACGCAGATAAACGCTGATGAAGGAAGTACAAATGGAGTGATCTATTCATTTCATTCATTTCTTGTTTTTATCTGCGTCCATCTGCGTTCATCTGCGGTTCCTCTTGGTTTTTCTTCGTGCTTCCTTCGTGTCTTCGTGCCTTCGTGGTTAGTCTTTCGGCAGTAAAAGTTGGCCTTGTTGGCCGGGGCGTAGTTGGCCGGCGGTGTTGTCGATCTCGGCCCAGATGCGGACCTGGCTGGTGACGGGATCGATCTCGGGGCTGATGAATTTTAAGGTTCCTTCGATGGCGCCAGCGAAGGGCGGGGCTTCGCCTTCGCGCGAGATGGCGAACTTCACGCGGCTGCCGACGGGGGCGCTCGCAACGATGCTCGCGGGGGAGAAGCCTTCGGCGCGGAGGCGATCGACGG
This sequence comes from Pirellulales bacterium, assembly GCA_041740115.1. Taxonomy (GTDB): domain Bacteria; phylum Planctomycetota; class Planctomycetia; order Pirellulales; family Lacipirellulaceae; genus Lacipirellula. The sequence goes on along the minus strand of JBGSMO010000214.1, from coordinate 4,569 downwards.
CGACCAGTCGCAGGACGGGGGCGCCTGGTTCGACCCACTCCCCTGCCCTGCCGCGGACGAGAGCGACGACGCCGGTGAAGGGAGCTCGGACGCCGTGGAGTTCCAGATCGAGCTTGGCCGTTTCGAGCGCATTCTCTTTCAACTGGAGTTCGTAGCGATCGATTTCCAGGTCGTGTTCCGCCTGACGGCGTTCGAGTTCGAGCTTTTCGACGGTCAGCCGTTCGACGTCGAGTTGCGATTGCGAGATGCTGCGGGCGAACTTGTCGTTCGATTCGCTGGAGCGTTTCATTTCGGCGCGGGCGACCTCGAGCGCCTTGTCGGCGTACTTGATCCGCAGTTCGTTGGTCGCCTTCGCGTGGACTTGGGCCCGTTCGAGTTCGGCCTTCGCCACCGCGAGCTTGGCGGCGCGATCGTCGAGCATGGCGAGGAGTTCGCCCGTTTTGACCGCGGCGCCTTCTTCGACGGCGATCTCGGCTAAGACGCCGGTTTGGCGTGCGGGGACTTCTGCTTCGACCAGGGGGCGGAGGACGACTGAGTCGATGACGGTTTCTTCGGCGGCGGTGCGTTGGGCTGACGCCGCAACGCTCGCCAGGAGGCAGAGAGCCAGCCGTAAGTAGCAGCAATTGCGGAAAATAATCATGTGACGAATGCTGCGATTAGAAAGTTAACCAGCGGTAGAGGGTGGCTGCGGCGTCGTGGAGCCAGACGTAGCCGAGCGAGCGTCGGCCGCAGTCGATGCGGACCGAGGCGGCCATGCCCGGACGCGCGGCGATGGGCGGAGCGCCGTCGACGGCTAGGCGGACTTTCACTGGGGGAGCGACGTCTTCCAAGCCTTCGGCCTCGAGCGGCGCCGCGGCGCTCACCTTCAGCACATGGGCGTCATAGGTTGCTGCCACGTCGCCGCTTAGCCGGAAACTTGCTGCAACGTTCGTCGGCGGATCGGCTGCGGCGGCCACTTTCTGGGCTTCGACGATCGCGCCGACGTCGCGTTGCGGCGTGTCGGCCACCAATTCCCAACCGCTCGCCACGTCGGCGACGGTGAGGAGCGCTTGCCCGCGTTCCACGGGCCGTGAGGTGAGCAGACTTTGCACGTCGGGCGTGAGGACTTCGCCGTCGATGGGACTGCGGAGCGTGAGGGCCTCGTGTCGCTCGGCCAGCAGTTTGCGCCCGGCTTCGAGCGTGGCGAGCCGCTCTTCCAACTGGCGTTGTTCGGCCGAGAGGGGGAGGCGATCTTCAGTTTCCCGCTCGCGCAATGTGCGATCGGTCCGCGTGACGGCAAGCGCCGCCAGCCGCTCGCGCGTGGCGTCGATCTCGCCGCGAACCTGCTGCAGCTTGAGCGAGAGCTCGGGGTCGCTCAAGACGATGAGGACGTCGCCTTGTTTCACCTGGTCGCCGTGAGCGACGCGAACGTCGGCCACCGATCCGGTCGCCGACGCGAAGATCTCGCGCTCGACTGCAGCCCGGAGCGTCGCCGGGGCTTCAACGGTCAGTTCCGCTGGGATCAAGGCGAGCGCCGCGATGGCTGCGACGATTCCGCCCGCAATCCATAAGACCCGCCGTCGTTGCAATGGTTGCCGTAGCGCCTCCCACCGTTCGGCCCAACGAAGCGCCGTGCGGACCGGGAAGCGCTCGAGCGTCGCCGCGCGCGACAGCGCGGGCGCCGCGAGTTCGGCGATTTCAATCAGCTGCCGTTGCCACCCCTCGGCGGCGTCCCCGTCGAACTGCTCGGCGATCAGCACGGCGTCAAACTGGTTCCGCATGGCGGCGGCAGTTCGTGCGCCGTCCGTCGGCTGATCTTCGGAGTGATGAGAGGCAAGCGCCACCGGCACGGCCGCGAGTTGCCGTGCGTGGGAATGATCGAGATGCTCGGTGAGCGCCGTCGCCAGTCGGGGCGGCAGGTCGTCGACGGTCGAAGCGGCGCCTTCATGAACAATCGGCTCGCCCCAATTGGCGACGTTCTCGGCCAATCGTTCGGACAACCGGGCGAACTCGCTCTTGCGATCAAACCGGCTGGCGCCGCTGACGCAGAGAAGCCGCCACTGTTCGCCTCGCTTCATCAGGACTGCCGCGCGATCGCACGCCAGCAAGCGGCGGGTTTCGTTGGCGACGGCAAACGCCGTCCCCGCGAGGTCGTGCGGCTGTTGGATTCGTCGCAGTAGATCGACCGCTTGCTGCTGCAATGCGGCGGTGGCGCGGAGATTGCGCAGTTCTGCCAGTGCGTGATAGTCAGCGGCAATCGCCGCGACGGCGCCCAGCAGTTCGCGGCGACCTTGTTGCAGCGTTTGACTGCCGCCGGCGGGAAAACGGAGCTCCAGCGCTCCGACCGCGAGTCGAGACGCCTGCTCCCCGGCGACCGCATCAGCGATCGGCGCGACGACGAGTTCGCAACCTTCAACGACGGCGTCGTCCTCTGCATGCAAATTGCGATTGGCGCTGAGCGATTGTTCTACCGCCTCACGACGCTGCGGCCATGCTCGGGCGGCGATCGAATCGTCAACGTCGAGTTCCGCGATGACTTCGAGCTGACCGCGCGATGCGCGACGCCAAGCGGCGCCGCCAGTCGACCCGGTCGCTGCGCAGGCATCCGCAAGGACACGCCGGTAGAACTCGCGCGGCGTCAGGTCGGCCCGGGCCGCATCGTGGAGGCGCTCAATCATCTCCTCCAGCTGCAACCAGCTAGCATCGGAGGGATCGGCGGTGTAACGAGGCGGATCGGCCATAAGGTCCAGTATAGGCATCCACTTCCGCAGGCCGCTCGCGCCCGGCAGGCCGCAGCGAACGCTTTCGATTCCGCGACGCAGCTCTGGCAGCAGGTTGGGAAGGATGCGCAAGGGTTGGGGGTTCTGCCGGAATTCATCGTTCTAACGTTTCTGCGGTGACGAAAACCTGTTCGAGGCTCCTGAGTTTCGGCCCCAGGGTCGTCGGATCGCCTCGCGCCGCTCTTAGCTAATCGCCACATGCGCTGGTCGCGTCACCCGGGTTTTGTCTGGCCGCTGCTCGCCTGCCTCGTGCTGGCTGAGGGGTGCCGAATGCGCGACAAGACGGCGTTCAAAGCGGTCGACGACGACTGCTATCGCGCCCTGGCGACCAAGATCGAGAATCCCGTGGTGACTCCCTGCAGTCACAACGAACAAGATTGGGCCGCCGTCCAACCGCTGACGCTCGCCTCGATCGGGCAGATGGAGTACTGGAACCTCACGCTTGAGGACACGGTCCGCATCACGATGGCCCAGTCGGACGTCATCCGCGACCTCGGCGGCACGGTCCTCCGCTCGCCCGCGACGGTGGAAACCTACTGGAACCCGGCGGTCGTTGAAACCAACCCTCGCTTCGGCGTCGACGCGGCTCTATCGGCCTTCGACGCGCAGCTCACCAGCAGCGTCTTCGGCGAGAAGAACGACCGCGCGCTGAACAACGAGTTCTTCGGCGGCGGCACCCGGTTGCTGAACCAAGATCTGCTAGTCCAGCAGACGCAAATCGCCAAACGCTCGGCCACCGGCACGCAGTTCGCCGTCCGGCATTACACCGATTACGATGCGAACAACGCCCCGAGCAATCTGTTCCCCAGTGCGTGGAATACCAATTTCGAAGTGGAAGCTCGCCAGCCGTTGTTGCAAGGCGCCGGCGTTGAATTCAACCGCATTGCCGGCCCCAGCAACACGCCTGGGCTCTACAACGGCGTGCTGGTGGCTCGGCTGAACACCGACGTTGAACTGACCGACTTTGAAATCGCCGTCCGCGATTTGCTCAGCAACGTCGAAAACGCCTACTGGGACCTCTACTTCGCCTACCGTGATCTCGACGCCAAGATCGCCGCCCGCGATGCGGCGCTGGAAACGTGGCGGCGAATTAACGCCCTCTACGTCTCCGGACGCCGCGGCGGCGAAGCCGAAAAGGAAGCCCAGGCCCGCGAACAGTTCTATCGCTTTCAGGAAGACGTCGAGAACGCTCTGGCCGGTCGACTCCTCGGCGGCACCAGCGTGAACAACGGCAGCAGCGGCGGCACTTTCCGCGGCGGCGGCGGCGTCCAAGTCGCTGAACGCCGGCTCCGCATGCTGATCGGCCTCCCGCCGAGCGATGGCCGCTTGATTCGCCCTGCCGACGAACCAGTGAGCGCGCCGATCCGCTTCGACTGGCAAGAGATCACCCGCGAGTCGCTCGTTCGCCGCGCGGAACTCCGCCGCCAGCGTTGGGTCACGCGCCGGTTTGAACTCGAACAAATCGCCAGCCGCAACTACATGCTGCCGCGGCTCGACGCGGTCGCCCGCCAACGGTGGCGCGGCTTCGGCCACGACTTGCTCGCCAGCGACTCGACCGGTCGGCCCCGTTTCGACAACGCCTACATGGACCTCGTCAGCGGCGACTTTCAGGAATGGCAGGTCGGCGTCGAGTTGAACGTCCCGATCGGCTTCCGCCAAGGCGCCGCCGCGGTGCGCAACGCCGAGTTGCAACTGACTCGCGCTCGGGCCGTGCTGCGCGAGCAAGAACATATCGTTCTCCACGACGCCGCGAACGCGGTGGCCGAGTTCGACCGTACCGTCGTCGTCACGCAAACCGCCGGCCGGCGTC
>JBGSMO010000193.1:0-11587 GCA_041740115.1 Pirellulales bacterium | reverse complement strand
GCAGGCGACGCCGAGGGCGGATCAGGCACAGGTTCCGGCGGCGGCGATGGCGCCGACCTCGGCTCCTCGACCGGCGACGGCTCCGCACCCGGCCACGCCGTCACCAGCATGTTCGGCCTCGCCGGCGAAGGGGGCGATTTCGTCTACGTCTTCGATCGCTCGCAAAGCATGAACTCGGTTCTCACGTCGCAGATCGACGGCGCCAAGTCGGTCACCGTCACGCCGCTCGAAGCCGCCAAGAACGAACTCAATCGCAGCATCGGCGACCTCAACGACGCCTGCCGCTTCCAGGTCGTTTTCTACAATGACATTGCCGTCACCTTCGGCGGCCGACACGCCCTCTCGAAGGCGACCTACCCGAACAAGGAGTTGGTCAAGTCCTTCATCTACGGCATGCCGGCCGAGTCGAACACGAACCACATGGTCGCGTTTGAAGAAGCGCTCCAGTGCCGTCCGCAAATGCTCTTCCTGCTGACCGACGGCGAAGAGAAAGACGATCCCTCTCCCAGCGAAGTCCGCCGCCTCGTCCGCGAGTGCAAGCGGCTGAAGATCAAAGTGAACATCGTTCACTTCTGCTTCGACGTGCGGACCAACTGCTCGCTGATCGAACTCGCCCGCGGCACCGGCGGCGAACACAAGTTTATCACGCTTCGCGAATTGGCCCGCCAGAAATTCGACGCCATGCGCGGGACCCCGACGCTGCGCGCCGTCGACGCTCCGCCGCCGCTGGAATAAGGGCTTCGTGGGGTGGATGCTCGCACATGCTCGCACCCGCCACGCCCAACACCAATCAAACCGCCCGCCCCCATCGGAAAGCGGCTTGAACTACGGAGCTTGAAATCGTTGCCGGCCGTCACAAGCTCGACGCGGCAAAGGTGGGTGCCGATGCACCCACCCTACGTGACTACGTGACTACGTGACTAGGATAGGCCAAGGACGATCTTGATATCGACTAGCGGGACCGTCGCGGAGAAGACGACTGTTGCTAGGATGAACACGGCAGCGAGGAACAGCAGCGAGGCCAGCCAGGGAGCGGCTTTAGGGTAAGGGAGCCAGGGGCTGAAAGACTGTCGCATGAACCAATTCGTCGTTCAAATCGCCGTTAAGCGATCGAAGCGCGCTCCACCACTTCGCTTCCCTCCTCCACTCTCGAGAAACCGATGGCGACATACCTCCTCGCGATACTATCGCTAAACCTCGTCGCCCATGACCTGGAGTCGTTTCGCCGTGCGGCGAGCGAGGCGCAGCCGGGCGATCAGATTCTGCTCGCGCCGGGAACGTATCGCGGCGCGCTCCACTTCAGCGCTCTGCACGGCACGGAAGCGGAGCCGATCGTGCTCGGCGCCAGCGATCCGACCGACCCGCCGGTGATCGCAGGGAACGTTCAAATCTCCGGCGCCAGCCGTCTCGAAATTCGCGATCTCGTCATCGATGGCGCCGAGCACAACGGTCTGAACATCGACGACGCCGGCGATTACCAAACGCCCTCCCGGTCGATCACGATCCGCAATGTCGAAGTCCGGAATCTGCCGGCCGGCAACCACGACGGGATCAAGTTATCGGGGATCCAGTCGTTCCGCGTCGAGGAGTGCCGCCTCTCGAAGTGGGGCGGTTCGGGGATCGACATGGTCGGCTGCCACGACGGCGTGGTGAGCCGTTGCACCTTCGAGAACGGCGGCGACAACGCCGTGCAGGCCAAGGGAGGGTCGACGCGAATTCGGATCGTCGACTGCACGTTCAAAGATTTCGGTCAGCGCGGCGTCAACATCGGCGGCAGCACGGGTCGGGAGTTCTTTCGACCGCCCTTGGCCAGTGTGCCGGAAGGGGAGCGTTTCGAGGCCCAGGCGATCTCGGTCAGCCGCTGCACCTTCCTGGGCGGAGGCGCGCCGGTCGCCTTCGTCGGCGTCGACGGCGCGGAGGTCTCGTTCAACACGATCTACCATCCCGAGCGCTGGGCAGCGCGGATTCTGCAGGAAACGCGCACGCCCGATTTCATCCCGTCGCGTAACGGCACGTTTCGCCGCAACATCATCGTCTATCGCGCCGATCGTTGGGGCGGAGGCGGCGTGAACGTGGGCGATCGGACGCAGCCCGAGACGTTCGAGTTCAACGAGAACTTCTGGTACTGCTCCGACCAACCGGAGCATCGCGACGTGAAGCTGCCGGGGCGCGCCGCGGGAAACGTCTTCGGCGAAGACCCGCTGCTGAAGAATCCGGAGCAAGGTGATCTCGCGCCACGCGCCGGGTCCCCGGCGTCGCGATTTGGAGCGCACGCGGCCAATAATCAATGAGATTGGCGATGGGCGCCATGCTCGCATGAACCGATTCGTCGCTCAAATCGCCGTCATCCGTTCGTCGACATGGCCGGTCGCGTCTCCCAACTCGCTCCGCAACTGGGCCACTTCGCGCCGCAGTTGTTGCTCCACCAGAAACGCGTCGCCGCTGTGGAGCATGAAGTTCGCCCCGTGCCGCGCCCACGCCGCCTCCTGCGCCATGTCGCCGTACACCATGTGGACGCCGGCGGCGACGCCCGCGGCCCGCGACTTCGCGATGATCTTGCGCACCGCCTCCTCGAAGCGCGGATGGCCGTACTCTTCAGGGATGCCGAGGCTGCACGACAGGTCATGCGGGCCGATGAGCACGACGTCGAGGCCGGGGACCCGCAAGATTTCGTCGAGGTTCTCCAGCGCCGGGACGCTTTCGATGTTCACGATGCACAGGTTCCCGGCGTTACGCTCCTCAACATACGACGCAAGGGCCGGTTCCATCGCGTCGCGCCCGGCGAGGACCGCGGCGCGACGTTCTCCCTTGAGCGGTCCGTACTTGACGGCGCCGACCAGTGTGCGGACCTGCTCGGGGTTTTCGACGTACGGCGCGCACACCCCGCGAGCGCCGGCATCGAGCATCTTCCCCGCTTCCACCGGGCAGAGCGTCGGGATCCGCACGATCGGCGTCAGGTCGAGCGCCGCGTATGCGCGGCACATCCACGAGACGGTTTCGCGATCGAGCGCCACATGCTCGGTGTCGATGAAGACGAAATCGATGCCCGTCCGCTTGAGCAGCGGCGGCCAGAACGGAGAGCTCGAGACGACCATCGTCCCGTAGACGCGCCGACCGGCTCGAAGCGAGGCCAGGAGTGATTCGCTCATCGTGCTCGCACTATTATTCATCGACTCGTACAAGCCACACCTCGGCCAGCTGACATCCCCGCCCAGATCCGCCGCGCTCAGGCGTCGACTCCCAACGGAGCGTCAACTCGCCGCCGGCCGTGGCCGCAGGCGGAACGTCGAACTCCGCCGGCGCCACCGGCTGCGGCTTCGGACGGATGGGGTGAATTTCGATCTCTTCGCCCTGGTCGTTGATCGCCGACAGCTTCACCTCCAGATCAAACGACTCCCCGCCGTAAACGACGCGCAGCTTGTAGCGTGCCGCGGGATCGAGATTGTCGTAGTGCATCGTCACCGGCGTCTCATAGAGGCCATCGACGTGAGTGCACCACGACCGCCGCCAGTTAGGATCGCTGCGGAAGCCGACCGTCGGATGGGCCAGGAAGCCCGGATCAGCTGCGTACGAATTCTCGCGCACCAGATGAGGCTGCGCGACTGGATTCCCCAGATCGTCGTAGAACCCGCCTGGCCCAGGATCGGTCCAGTGCAAGATCTCATGCACCGCTCGCCGCTTTGCGTCATCGCTCTGCAGCGAACGAATCTCGACAAATCGCCGCTTCAGCCAGACGCGATTGTTGAGCGGCACGTCGAGCTCGTCGAGATTCGCGCCGCGGTTGACGTCGATCGCCCCGTATTTCTCTACGGAGAGCTGCATGTGGATGCTCTGGTAGAGCGCTTCGGCGAGCTCCTTCACCCGCGCGGAGAGCGCATCGTGCGCCGCGGGGGTGCCGGCCCGATCGAGAATCGTCTCGGCTTTGTCGAGCGCCGCGTTCACGCCGAGTTCATCAGTCTGCGCGAGCGTCGCCATCGCCGCCGTCTCTTGCGCCGTTTCCTCGATCAGCCGCGCGCGTTGATAGGCGTCGTAGTGAGCGCGATAGAGAGCCTGCTGAAACCGCCAGTTCCGCCGTAGCGCCGGCGGCGCGGCTTGCCCCATCGCTTGGAACTGCTTGAGCGTCGTCATCACGCCCGCGTTCGTCAGCAGTGGCCCGCGCCAATTTCGCTCCAATGCGAGCAACCCTTGGGCGAAGTCGCTCCCCTGCTCGCTGCCGATGAAGTACCGGCCATAGTCGCGCAGCGTGTCGACGGCCTGCGCCGTCGGATCCCAGCCAAGTTGGCTCCAGATCATCTTATTAACGTCATCGTTGCACCCCTCCGAATAAGTAACGACGCCGCGAGCGTGATCGCGATACTGCCCAAAGATCGTCGTTTCGTCGAGCGGCCGCGGGTTGATGATCTCTCGCCCTTCGGTCATCGCGAACGCGACGTCCCAATCGGGCACGGGATACTCGCACCGCATGCTGTGGGTGATGTCGGGATAGCCGCGAATCGCGAAGCCGCTCGGCAGCAGCTCGCGCAGCTTCGCTACGCTGACGCGCGTTTGCGGACCGTGAACGACGCCGGTCAGCCATGCCGGCTCGGTGCGCAGTAATTCGATCAGCTCATCGAACTGCTGCTGCGTCAGCCCCTGCAGCGAGACCCACACTTCTGCTCCAGGGTGAAGCACTTCAAGCTGCTCGGCTTGCCGCTCCAGCAACTTGATCAACTGGTCCGGCGGCGCTTCTCCCGGATCGCCGAACGGCAAGAAGATGGCATCGACGCGCGGCAGCTTCGAGAGAACGCCGTGCCACTCCTCCAATCCCGCCTTGATCTCTGCCTCGGTCGCGTAACTCGTATCCATCGCCGGATACCAGATCGAGACGTCGAGCCCATAGTCGGCCGCCAAGTGCGACATGCCGAACATCATCTCTAGCTGCGGCCGCCGGAAGTGCGGGCTGTCGGCCGCGTCGTCCGAACGAGGCGGAATCAACTCAATCGTGTTGCAGCCGAACACCGCCAGGTCGCGGATATATTGCTCCCACTGCGGCAGGTCCCAGCCGTCGTAGGAATTCGTTTTCGGCCGATAGCCAAGCTGATGCCCGCGGATCGCCATCGCCGGCGCCGTGGTCACGTCGAGCGGCGCCCGCAGCGCCACGCGGTCGCGCGACGTCTCCAGCGAACGCAGCAACTTCCCGACGCCAAAGAGGACCCCGCGCTCGTCGTTGCCGATGACGAAGACTGTTGGCGGCTTTCCTTCCTCTAATTCGGTCTGAATGCGGAAGCCTTCCGCCGGCAGCGACTTGCTCTTTGCCATCTCCGCCGCTGCGCTGGAGCGAGTCGCCAACGCGCTTGCCGGGCCTACTACAATGACCGGCGTCGCCGTCGCCTCGGGCCAATCGCGAACGACCTCCAACCGCCGGCGCGTTCGGACAGCAATTTCCTCGACGAGCAGGTTCACGGCCTTCGCTTCCGGGCCGCTGAGCTCGGCAGGAGCGAAGATCGTCGCGCTGCTCAGATCAATCTCGTCGGCGCGTGCCTGCGCGCTCACGCCGCTTCCACGCGAAGCGATCGCCAGGAGCGCAATGCACAACGACGCGAAGAGCCCCTCGCTCCGCCGACGGCCCCAATTCATCGCGCAAACCATCATGTCGCCGCCCTCGCCAATGAAGAATCCACGCCATGCATCAACAAGCCTCACGACGAACGCCGACGACGCCTCGCGCGGCAGCACCCGACGGCCCCGACGGCCAGCTGCGCCGCCGTCGACGGCTCGGGAACCGCCGACGCCGCATAAAACGTCAGCGTGTAGTCGAACGTCGTGTCGACGTCCTGAATCAACATCGTGTACGCGCCGCTGCCAAGCGGAATGGCGAAGGGCGGGTCGTTCGCGTGGTCTTGAATCTCGTAGAGCAGGTCGACGTCGACCATCGTGCTGTCAATATGGGACCAACCCATCAAGAAATTCCCGCCGATGTTGAAGCCAAAGCCGTCGAGCCACAGCGTCCCCGCCTGCAACCCGAAGAACGCGAGCGCAAACGGGTTGGCGTTCTGATAGTTCGTGACGAGGATCGAATCGAGCTGCAGCCCGGCCGGAACGGTGAACGCCACCAGATCGTAATCGTTGGCGCCGGTATTGAAGTTGACGCCCGCGGTCCCGGCGAGCGGATTGGCTCCGAGCTCCAAGACCCACGGCGTCGGCGCGGCGGCGACGCCCGAGAGGTCGCCCTGGATTGACTCCGTATAAGCGGCGGCGCGGGCGACAACGGCGGAGCACCCGAGCGCGACGACGGCCAGCGCCAGCGCGCGACCTAGAGCTGTTTTCATTTCCGTGTAGCGGCCAATAGTCGTCATTCTGAGCGAAGCGAAGAATCTGGCCCCTCGCGTGACGCTAGATCCTTCGCTCCGCTCAGGATGACGGCCGCTACACGGAAATGAAAACTGCTCTAGACAGGCGGTTTGTCTCATCTCGTTCCTTATCTTATGGAGCCTCAAGAATGTTCCGCACGACCGTCTGACCGTCGGAGCGGTTTCTACCTTACTGTAGTCGCCGCGGTCTCGCCGACAACGAGGGACGCCCGCTGCGGGGGGCGCCATCGAGGAATCCGATTGGCTGCCGAACTGTGTCGCGTGGCCTAGTGTCGCCTCATGCGTTTTTGGCGACAACAGCCGTAAGGGCTTTCAGGGCAAGCGTTTGGAGTGACGCCGGATCGCTGCATGCGACACGACAGGGCGACAGGGCGTGTCGCCCTTGGCGATGCTTGTGTCGCGTGTCGCCTTGTGTCGCCTGACGCGTTTTTGGCGACAGAGCTCCAAACTCGTTGCGCGGGTTGGAGTTGCGTTGTCGTTGTCGCTTGACGGGGGTTCGACACGTTGCGCGCCTTGGCCTCTTGCGGCTGTGCTGCTCCGGTAGGCGCGTACGCCAAGTGCGGGCTGCCTGCGTTGAGCGCTCCGCTACGCGTCGCGGCTAACATTTGGCTGCAACGGGACAGCAGGCATTAAAGTCGCCAAACACGTCTGGGCGTCTGCAGCGCGAGCGAGCGCTTGGCGACAGCGGGATGGAGGGAATGGATTGTCAAAGAACGATGGAGGAGGGGCGCTGCGCGAACCTCCGGGCATAATCGAACCTAACGGAGGGAGTGGCCCATTTCTACATAAAAGTTGGAGGATTTGTTCTTGGTGTTCAGGGGAGAATTTCTGGCGCCGCGAACAATTTTGGAGTGGGGCGCCCTCATCCTCAGCCATTCTCGCCCCGGGGAGAAGGGAGCCGTGACAGAGCCGAGGGCGGGAATACTGGACCACAGAGGCGACATTCCGTCCTTCTCTCCGAACTCACCTCTTCCATGAGGAGAGGAAGCGTCTTTCATCCAAGGCATCGCGTCAACGCCTCGCCGATTCTGCGCGGAAAAGCGTCGGAATCATTAACCACACTATTTTTCGTCTTTAGATTGCTTTAGCGCATCTTCGAGCGCTGAAACCGCATCGTGCAATCGAAGCGAGCGGTGGATTAACTTGCCAGTTGGGTCAAGGACAAAGTAAACGGGAACGGAGCTGATCCCTAGCTGTTGCCTGACGAGCGGATTGTCTCGTTGTCCGAGCAACCCCTGCGGCCAGTCCATTTGTCTGGACGCGATAAACGCTCGCGCCTTCTTCACATCCTCGTCGAGACTGATACTCAGCAAGGCGGATCGCTCCGGATCGATCTTCTCGGCGATTGACTTCAGTTCCGGCAGATGGGCGATGCAGGGGCCGCACCAAGTCGCCCAGAAATCGATTAAGACGTAGCGCCCCTGCCAGTCGGCGACTGAACTTACGCCATCTTCTGCGAGGATTTCGTACCGGAAGATTGGAAATGGGTCGCCGATCTGGGGACCGAGCTTGACGTCGACGTCGATGACTCCGAGGTCAAGTTCCCCTTTCTCTTCGTCGGCGGCAGTCACGGCGAATTCGAAGACTTTTCGGCCGACCGGATCGATCAGGCATCCTTCCGGAGGCTCGTAGACAGAAGTAGCAAATTGATAGTCGCCGGGGGAGACGCCATGGATGGCAAATGTGCCGTCGGGGGCGAACTTGACAAAGTGATGAGATAAGGTCGCAAGAAATCCTCGGCCTTCCTCCGAGTCCTTGAGATCAAAGGACCAGCCGTCGCGCCAGTCGAATCCGGCGCGGGCGATCGGCGGCGGCGGCTCGATGCCGGGCGATCGCTTCAGCAAGTAGTTCAAGCAATAGGTCATGTCGAGCTTTGCCGCGATGTCTCCGGTCGGACGAACGCGCCCGCGCACGACGATGCCTTCTTCGCCGATGGACGCCGCATGATTTTTCCCTGGCTGCAGGTCGAGCGGCACGCTCTCGCCCGACATGAGCTTGGTCTCTCTCCAGACGGTGACGTACGGACTCACATGCGAGGGAACCGGTGGCGCCCGGTCAAACATAAAACGTCCTGAACCATCAGTGGTTGCGTTGAAACTATCTTGGACGTGAGGATTCTCGCCGCCGAGCATACGAATGGGGTTCAAATAAACTGTTTCTCCAACAACGGGCTCGCCTGCTCGCATCACCCGACCTTCGACGCGCGACCAGGGGCGCAATTGCAAGTCTCCCGGCTGTTCGTCGACGTCGAGCGCGACCTCGGCATAGCCAGATTCATGCGAGGCAATCATCACCACGGGAGTCGTCGTCGCGACAAATGCGAATCCACCTTCGGCATCGGTTCGCTTGCTCAGGCCCTCGGACTCGTAAGTCCAATCGTGGACGATGAGGGAGGTGTCTTTGGTCGTAAACGCTACCGTAGCTCCCGGTATCGGCTGTCCATCGACGCCGAGCACCCGCCCGCGCAGCGGAGCGGCGCGTTCCAGGCGAACGTCCATCGACACGGCCCCCGAAGTCGGTCCAAATGGGCCAATGCGTTTCGGCCGATAGCCCATTGCTTCGAACTGCAGAACAAGTTCCTGGCCGCCGTGCCAGAACGCTTCTGTGAAGGAGTAGCGACCACTCTCGATCACGCGTATTTGGGAGGCTTGGACGATTGGATCGTCGGGGGCCTGCGGATGGTGGCTGACTGGAGTTACCATCGCTGGCGTGATCGGTTCGCCAGTTTGGTCGTCGAGGATCGCGCCGGAGATGACGACCTGAGTGTGGAGCGTGATCTCGTGTATCTGCTCGCTCGCCGTGAGTTCGCCCTCGTAGTCGCCGTAGCCAGACTTGCGAAGACGAAGTTTTAGCGTCTCGTCAGGCGCCGACGTCCAGGCGTAGATCCCATGCTCATCGGTTTTTTCGGGACTAATCCCATTGAGTAGTTGCAACTCGCCGCCAACGATGCCGGAGTAAACGGAGCCCCATTGTTCGATCAGCGCGCGGACTTCGGGAATTGGCTGGCCCTGTGCGTCGACGATCTTCAGACGGAGCTCTCTGCCTGGTTCCAAGGCGATTTGCACAGGAGGCATTGCAGGGGTCACGTCGATTTGTTCGAACTGCGGCTTCTTGTCTTTCGCGGCAACTGCTAGGAATAGCTTGCCGTTCGTCATGGGGGGGAGTTGGAACTTTCCCTGGTCGTCGGCCGTTGTATAGTTGCTGGCCATCCATTTGGATTCTCTCGACCAGGCGACCTTCGCTTGAGGGATCGGCTGACCCGCCTCGTCGGCGATTTGTCCGCGGACGACTTCGCCGCGCGGCATCACAATTCGTGCCGTTCCCTCGCGAAGTTGCTTGGTCGTGACGCCGCTGGCGGCCGCAAGCTTGCCGTAGTACTCGTCCTGGATGTAATCGGGATGGCGAACTCGCAGGAGAAGCTTCAAGTCGTCGCCTGGCGGGACGTTGGCAAGCGACCATCGTCCTTGTTCATCGGATCGTACTGCTTCGCCGTTCTGGTCGAGGTCGTCGATATAACGAAAAGGCGTCTCTGAGTTGGTTTGCTCTCCGCCTTCATCAAGCTGGGCGTCAATTCTGGCGGCTGTAATCGGCTGGCCGTTTGAATCGACGACGATTCCGCTGACAGTCGTTCCTTTCTCCATGACGACGCGCAATTCCTGAGGGAGGGCGTTTGTCGCCGGCGCCGACCAATTGGCGAATAAGCCGGCGAACCCATCCTTCCGAACCCAGAGACGAAGGATTCGCATCGTCTGGGGCAGTGCTACCTCAGCGACGCCGTCGGCCGTGGTAGCATACTCTTCATTCGCCTTGAAGTCTTTCTGCTCAGTCCAGACGCTTCGAGAGATAGCGGCGCCCTCGATCGGCGTTCCGGATGAGTCGAGGACGATCACTCGAACGCTCTTCGCTTCAGCAGTCGGTTCACTCGCTCGAGCGACGAGGCATGCCGAATTGCAGTTGCCCCAAATGAGCGTCAGGCAGGGCAGAATAAGCGAGGCTCGCAGGATCATCGCATCTCCGAGGAAGGGACAGACGGCGAACGCCCAATCAACTCTGCGAAGGTAGCGAATTGCGCTTTACGAGACAACTATTAGGTCAATTTAGCGATCTCATGCGGCGGCGACGGCGGGTTCGTTGCGTTGCGGGCCATCGAGCGAGTACGCGCTTCTGCACTCGCTGCGGCGAATTCGCCTGATTGGGATCCCCTTCATAAGCTCATCCCCAGCCCTTCTCCCCACGGGGAGAAGGGGGAGAAGAGTTATAGGAAATGCCGCGGGGATAAACCCCGCGGCTCGCTTTGACTGTTCGCTTTGATTGCCCCGGCGGAGTGGCCGTCACTTCTCCGAAGTCGGCTCACTTGAAGATACGCTGGGCGAACAGGTAGAGGTTCTTGCTCCACTCCGTGCCGTCGTGGCCGTGGGAGTCGACGTGCCAGACGTGGGGTACGTCGCACTTTTTGAGGTGCGCATGGACGTCCTGGCTAATGCGGATGAGTCCATCCTTGTTGCCGCAACCTAACCACAAGAGTTTCAGCTGCTTGCTGGCGGCGGCCGGATCGGGGACGAGCTCGGCGGGGGGCTTGGTATTGGGGGCTGAAGAGAAGCCGCCGACCCAGGCGAAGACGTCGAGATTGCCGAGCCCGAAGTTGAGCGACTGTCCGCCGCCCATCGACAGGCCGGCCAAGGCTCGATGCTCGCGGTCTGGGACCGTCGTATATCGCGATTCGATGGTCGGGATCACGTCCTCGAGCAGGTCCGCCTCGAACTTCTCGAAGGCGGGCGCCGACGCGAAGACGTTGCCCTCGGCCCGATCGTTCTGCTGCGCCCGGCCGTTGGGCATGACCACGATCATCGGCACGGCTTGGCCGTCGGCGATCAGATTGTCCAGAATCACCTCGGGCTGGCACAGGCGCTGCCACTCAGTCTCGTCGCCGCCGATGCCGTGCAGCAAGTAGAGCACCGGATACTTCTGGTCGGCCGCGTATCCGGGCGGCGTGTAGACGTTCATCTTGCGGCGCGTGCCGACCGACTTCGAGTCGTACTCGATCATCTCGAGTTTGCCGTGGGGAACGTCGTCGCGGACGACGTTGAAATCGGCGGGCGGGTCGTCGAACGCCGGCTTATCGTCGGGGCCTAGCTCGATCGGGCCGCCAAAACCGCCGCGACCACGGCGCGATGCGCGCTCCGCGGGCCGGTTGGCGTCGTCGCTTGGCTTGTCAACAGTTTGCCCGAGTGAATTTG
>JBGSMO010000164.1:0-14899 GCA_041740115.1 Pirellulales bacterium | reverse complement strand
TTGCGTTCTCGCTCGCGCTAGGGACCGCCAATCCCAACGCTCAGTTCAAGAACGCCGTCAATAAGTACATCGGCTTCGCGTTTCCCATCGGACCGACGGACCTCTATTACGCCTGGGTCCGCGTATCGATCGACAATGCTGCTGGAACGTTTGTGATACATGACTGGGCCTGGGAAAACGAAACCGGCGTCCCGATCGTGGCAGGCGCCGGCGGACTGGGGGATTTTGACGTCAACGCCACCGTCGACGGCAACGACTTCCTCATCTGGCAACGGAATTTCGATACTCCCCCCGGCGAAGGCTACGACGCCGCTGACCTGGAAGATTGGAAATCGGCATTTGGCAACTCCCCGCGGGCCATTGCCGCCGTGAGTGCCGTCCCTGAACCAGGAGCGCTAGGCTTCCTGGCCGCAGGCGCGGGGGGTTTGGAAATCCTGCGGCGTCGGCGCGAGCGCCGGCGGATGTCGTGAGGCTCAGCGAACCGCTACGAACTGACGCCTCGCCTAAGCGCGTCCTGCTCGTCGGCTGGGACGCCGCCGACTGGCAAATGATTCACCCGCTGATCGAGCGCGGCTTGATGCCGACGACGGCGTCGCTGATCGGCACGGGCGCCTGGGGAAATCTGGCGACGACGCGACCGATCCTCTCGCCCATGCTGTGGAATACGATCGCCACCGGCAAGCGGCCGGCGCAGCATGGGGTGCATGGGTTTACCGAGCCGAATCCCGACGGCAGCGGCGTCCGCCCCTCTTCAAGCACCAGCCGCAAGTGCAAGGCGCTCTGGAACATTCTCACGCAGTGCGGGCTCCGCTCGAACGTCGTCGGCTGGTACGCCTCGCACCCGGCGGAGCCAATCGCCGGAACAATGGTCTCGAATCAATTTGAGCAGTTCACGGTTGCTGACGGCAAGCCGTCGACCGTGCCGCCGCTGAGTATTCACCCGGCGACGATGACCGACCAACTCGCCGAGTTGCGAGTGCTGACAAGCGAGATTGATGCGACGGCGATCTTGCCGTTCATTCCCGACGCCGCGGAGTTGCTCGGCAAGGAAACCAATCGCCTCGGCAAGTTGCAGCAGATGCTCTCCCAGAGCGCGACGATTCACGCGGCGGCTACGCACCTGATGGCAAGCACTGAGTGGGACCTGACGGCGATCTACTACGAGGGGATCGATCGCTTCGGGCACGAGTTCATGCACCTTCATCCGCCGAAGATGGAGCACGTGAGCGAAGAGGAGTTTGAGGCGTACCGACACTGCATGGTCGGCATCTATCGGTTCCACGATATGATGCTGCAGACGCTGCTGACGCTGGCTGGCGAAGAGACGGCGGTCATCTTGATGTCGGACCACGGCTACTACAACGACCACTTGCGACCTGATCCGCGCGAGGGAAAATCGGGGCCGGTCGATTGGCATCGTCCGTTCGGCATTCTGGCAGCGCAAGGTCCGGGCATCCGCGGCGGATTCCGGCTGTACGGGGCCAGCATTCTCGACGTGACGCCTACGATTCTTCATCTGCTGGGCCTGCCCGCAGCCCACGACATGCCCGGACGGGTGCTCGCCGAGGTGATGACCGAGCAGACGCCGCGGGAACGGATTGAGTCGTGGGAAGAGATCGACGGCGAATGCGGCATGCACCCCGCCGACATGCGAATCGATCCTGTGGAGAACCAAGCGGTGCTCGCCCGGTTGGCGGCGCTAGGATACGTCAATGCGCCAAGCGAAGACGTCGAGAAGTCGATCCGCGACACGATTGATTACAACCAGTTCAACCTCGCCCAATCGCTGGCCGATGAGCGCAATTTCCGCGCGGCCATTGAGGCGCTGACTCAGCTCAGCGCGGTGGCCCGAGAGAGCGGTCCGACGCAGTTGTTGCTCGCCACTTGTTATCTTGGCTTGGAAGATCGCGAGCAGGCCCGCAAAACGATCGAGGAACTCATCGCCTGCTCGCCAAGCGAACCCCGACTCCACATGATGCTGGGGACGCTGGAGTTTGCCGAAGGAAACGCTGACGAGGCGTTGCGGCGCCTCGACATTGTGGCGGCGTCTGAACCGCGGTTGCCGGGGCTGCATAACAAGCTGGGCGAAGTCTATCTGTCGACGAAGCGTTACGATCGTGCCGTGGCGGCATTTGAGAAGGCGTTGACGATCGACCCAGATAGTCCCGTCGCCTATGCAGGGCTGGGGCGGGCAAAACTAGAGTTGGGCGATCCGCAAGGCGCCCTCGACGACGCGCTCATCGCGGCAGAACTGGTCCACCACTTCCCACGCGTTCACTTAACCATCGGCCGAGCGCTGGCGGCGCTCGGCGATGACGCTGGAGCCGTCGAAGCGCTGGAACTCTGCGTGAAGCAAGCGCCCAAATACGCCGACGCTCACACGGCGTTGGCGGCGGCGTATCGCAACTTGGGGAAGCTGGACAAAGCGATGGCCGCGGAGTTGCGGGCGAAGGGGATGCTCGCTTGATTTTCATCCCTGCGACCACTAGCTTGTATCTCTTATGACCTACCGACTTACGACGTCGCGAGCCAGGCGGACGCTGGCGACGTTGCAAAACAATCTTCTTTAGCTTGAGGTATGACATGCCGCTGGCTTCTTCGTCCGCTTCCATTGATCGATCGACATGCAAGCGCACAGCGTTCACGCTTGTCGAGCTTCTCGTGGTAATTGCGATTATTGGCGTGCTGGTGGCGCTGCTACTGCCCGCGGTGCAGGCGGCGAGGGAATCGGCGCGGCGGAGTTCTTGTTCCAGTAATCTTCGCCAGATTGGTCTGGCTGCCCTGAATTACGAATCGGCAAACAGACGGCTCCCGCCTGGTTACCTCGCCGGCAAAAATTTCAACAAGCCTGAGGCCTCAAGCGATTCAACAGGCAACCATCAGCTGACGGGCGTTTTTGTGTACTTGCTTCCTTATCTCGAAGCAAGCAATGTCGAAAGGATGTTTTCTGAGCAGATCAACCTCGGAGTCGATGCTCGAGACCTTCCATATTCCGACGCCTCAAAACCAACGACTTGGGCCGCTGCACAAGCGAAACTGTCGACCTTACTTTGTCCGAGCGGACGTGAGGGCACGCCGCAAACTGCTATGCTCGATAAATCATACGGTAAGGTGAGTGACGGTTTCCTAATTCTGCAATCAGACGCTTGGCCCGTGACGACGCAGCTAGGAATCACGCACTATCTAGGGAATACAGGCGTATGGGGATCGACTGGTCCGAACATCCAGGATCCAGTTGGAAGCGGTCGAACGACTGACGACGTGCTCATTGGCCCGTTTAGCGTTCGTTCGAAGACAAGATTGGGACAAGTGAGCGACGGGACGTCGCGAACAATGATGTTCGGCGAAGCGCCTGGCAGTTCAGGCGTGAATATCCCTGACGATTTCACTTCAGGAAACTTTACCGGCTTCACGCAAGCGAACGCCTGGGCTGGCTGGGGAACGCTTCCGACTGCCATGGGGCTTGATGTTTCGCAGGAAAACAAGAACGGGGCTCTCTACGACACGAAGTGGTCCTACTACGGGGCTCTGCACTCCGGCGACGTCGTCCAATTCGCCTACGTCGACGGCTCGGTTCGCCCACTCAATAAGAATATCGATCGATCGCTATTCCAGGCTCTATCGACCATCCGAGGCGAAGATATAGTTGACGAGAGCACGCTCTAGCCGGCAACGCGAGTTGATCGGCAAAACATCAACTGAGGACTTCTCGTTGCTCGACATGAAGAGATATTGGGCTCAATCAGTCGCATTTCCGGCAATGCTTGGTTGTACGTTGTTGCTGGTCGGGTGCGGCGGATCGGAGCCAAAGGTTCAGCTTCCTGACAACCCAACTCCGGTGCCGCGTCCGGAGGATCGCTTGAAGCCGCTGGGCTCAACGCCTCAGCAGCCGGCGTCTTCGCCGGCCCAGTAGACTGAGCAGGCTACGCGATCACTCGATTGCGATAGAGCATCGGATCA
Source organism: Pirellulales bacterium (assembly GCA_041740115.1). Lineage (GTDB taxonomy): Bacteria > Planctomycetota > Planctomycetia > Pirellulales > Lacipirellulaceae > Lacipirellula. The sequence continues at coordinate 10,939 of JBGSMO010000164.1, read as the reverse complement.
ACCGCTCCCGCCATTGCCGCGGCGTCGACCTTGCCCCCGAGAAATACGCTGATCCGCTGTGACTACATATGCGGCTCGGCCACCACCGCTGCATACTCCACGCGCAGCGTCGCCATATTCGGCTGTCGCTCCATCCACGCGGCGACCTTGGCGTTCCTGCCATGGCTGCTGTCTTCCAGAGCGAGGTTTGTGAGGGTCGAGCGGGTGAAAAGGAGGCTGGCCGCGGGGTTGCTGCGGGTCCGTCGCAGGAATGGACTGGCGAGCCGCTTTCTGTCGGAATCTGCGACGTTTTCGCCACCTGCCGGTGTGTCGCTTGGCGGCGGCGAAGAGATAGAACAACCCTCATTTTGGCTTCCCGGTAGTGGACTAATCGCAGCAACCAGAGAATATTGGATAAGTCTGCCGCTCAATCTGCCGGTCCTGCGGGACCGCCGGAGTGACTTGCCCCTTGGGTTGGTCGCTCCTGTTCCCGCCTACGGATACCATGTCTCCACCAGACGCCCGCGGTGCGTCTCTCCTAATCGCGTAAGGAATTCAGCATGAGGGCTTTCGGTTTGGTCGAACAACTGAAGTTTGGCGCCATCGTCTCGGGGGTTTTGCTTATCGCCGCGGCGGGAGGGTCCTTGGCGTCGTCGGCGCATGCTGATGAGCCGACCCCAGCCAAGCCCTCAAAGCCGTCGAAGTTCAAGGACTTCGGCGAGGTGACCAAGGAGGCGAAGAAAATCGAAGGCCTCTTCGACATGTACCAGGACGACGACCACCTCTATGGAGTGATCAAGGGGAGCGACTTCAACCAGCAGTTCCTGGCCCCGATGTCGATCGCCCGCGGCGCCGCTTCGGCGGGGACCGCGCTCAACTTTGGCGAGCAATGGGTCATTTCATTCAAGCGCGTCGGCGATCGGGTGCAACTCATCCGCAAGAATCTGCGCTACGAAGCGCCGAAAGGGACGCCGCTCGAGAAGGCCGTGCAGCAGAACTACACCGACTCGGTGTTGATGGCCTTGCCGATTGTGAGCGACAACGCTCCCGGCGGCGGCGTGCTGATCGACTTCGGCGACATTTTCCTCACCAATTTTGCCAACCTGCCGGTCGGCGGGCTCGATCGGAGCCGCTCGAATTGGCATAAGGTGAAGGGCTATCCGAACAACGTTGAACTGCAGGTCATGGTCACCTTCGCCGGCGGCGGCATGGGGCGCGCCTCGATGCACGGTGACTCGGGGACGATCGACTCCCGCGGCATGACGATGGTGCTGCATTACAGCCTCGTGAAGATGAACGACAGCGGCTACCGGCCGCGTTACGCTGACCAGCGCGTCGGGCACTTCCTCAGTGCGACCAAGGACTTTGGTTCCGAGGATCCCGATACCCAGTTCGTGCGACGCATTAATCGCTGGCGACTGGAGAAGGCGAATCCCGAGGCGGAGCTTTCCGCGCCAAAGAAGCAGATCGTCTGGTGGGTTGAGGACACTGTGCCGCATGAATATCGTCCCTACGTCGAAGAGGGGATTCTGGAGTGGAACAAGGCGTTCGAGAAGATCGGTTTCCGCAACGCCATCAGCGTTCGCTGGCAGAACGAACGCGACGAGTTTGATCCGGAAGACGTCAACTACTGCACGTTCCGCTGGATCACCACGCCGATGACGTTCGCGATGTCGAACCTGCGGTCGAATCCAATCACCGGCGAGATGATCGACGGCGACGTGATCTTCGACGCCAGTTGGATTCGGTTCTGGAAGCAGAATCACGCCTACCTGGTTGGCAGCCGCGGTTCAGACGATGGCGGCAAAGATGGCAAAGATGACGACGATGCGATCGTCGGCGTTGGCGAGATCATCAGCCCAATTATGGCGGCCCGCTACGGCTACGGCTTGCCGGCGTCGCAGCAGCGGATGTTGCATGCTCACGGCCCGAACGAAGCCCGCAGCGGAAAGTCGCTGGAAGTCGTGCCAGAGTCGTTCAGTTCGTTCCAAGCGGCGCTGAACGAACAAGCCGCCGCGAACGGTTGTTGTGCGGCGTGCCAGTATTCGAACTCGATGCAGGATCAGTTCCGGATGGCCGCGGTCGCCTTGGCGGGCCGCGCCGGTGCTAAGGACGGCAATCCGCCCGAGGAACTCATCGGGCAGGTGATCAAGTCGATCGTGATGCACGAAGTCGGCCACTCGCTGGGCCTGCGGCATAACTTCCGCGCTAGCGCGATGCTCGATCTCGACGAAGTTCACGACACGGCGATCACCCGCGAGAAGGGCCTCGTCGGCAGCGTGATGGACTACACGCCGGTGAACATTGCCCTCGACGGCCAGAAGCAAGGGGATTACGCGACGACGACCCTTGGGCCGTACGACTACTGGGCGATTGAGTATGCCTACAAGCCGATCTCGGGCAACGAGAAGGAAGAGCTCAAGAAGATCGCGGCTCGCTCGCCGGAAGTTGGCCTGGAGTACGCGACGGATGAAGACCTCTACATGTCGAACGACCCCAGGGTCAATGTTTACGACCTCGGCTCCGACACGCTGGAATACGCTAAGCAGAGGATCGAGCTCTCGAACGAAGTCATCAAGGAGATGGAAAAGAATCTCGTGAAAGACGGCGATTCGTGGGCGCGGCTGCGGCCGGCGTTCCTCACGGTGCTGAACCAGTATGGCGACGCCGCCTTCCTGGCGATGCAGTATGTCGGCGGTCGTGAGATCTCACGCGATGCCCGCGGCGGCGAGAAGGCGCACGATCCCATCACGCCGATCAGCGGCAAGAAGCAGCGTGACGCGCTGAAGTTCATCGCCAAGAACATCCTGGTAGACGAGCCGATTCCGATGCGTCCCGAACTGCTCCGCCGTGTCACGACGGAACATTGGTACCACTGGGGCGCCGATATGGAGATGTATTCCGGCAAGGTCGGCATCCCGTACTACGCCCAGGTGGAAGCGATTCAGAACATCCCGCTCGCCGAAGCGTTTGGCTCGGCGGCGCGGATGGAATTGATCGAAAGCAACGAGGCGATGGTCGACGCCGACGCGAAGCCGTTGCAGACTGCCGAAGTCTTCCGCACGTTCACCGACGCGATTTGGTCGGACCTGAAGAATGTGAAGGAGTCCGAAGAGGACGACGAAGCCGTCGAACTGAGCCTGTCGAAGGTTCGTCGAAACCTCCAACGTCGGCATCTGCAGTACCTGGTCGACATCGTGCTGGGACCGAAAGGTTTCGGCGGTTCGCCGCTGGCCTACGCGATGTTCACTAGCTCGGGGCAGCAATTCCCCGCTGAAGCCCGCAGCCTCGCTCGCCACCACCTGAAGGAGATTCATCGGACTGTCGGCGACACGCTGAAAAACGAAGCGATTGAGCTCGATGAATTGTCGCGGGCCCATTTGGAGGAGATCAACGATCAACTCCAGAAAGTGCTTGATGCAAAGATTGAAGCGGGCGGCGTTTAGCAGTTGATGAAAACCCAATCGCCGGCAGTCGTCAGCGGACGGCTGTCGGCGATTTTTTTTGCGCCGACGTTCAAGCGGCTTTACGCTGCTCGCCGCGGATCGCGCGTTTAACGGTACGCAGGTGAGCCTTCCATTCGCTCCGCAGCGGACGGTAGTGGAAGTCCCACCACTTGCTTAGCAGGCGATCAGGCGCGGCCGGTCGCCAATTACGCCAGTCGGTTCGCTTCAGGCAACTGCGGAAATCGGCCGTGTAAGGATGCCGGCAAAGGAAGTGCCATGGCTTCGACGGCGAGCAGAAATGAACAATCCAAGGATCGTTGCAGAGCTCGTAGTAGGACTGTCGATCCAACGGGCTCTCGCGCCACGTCGGGTAGACGAAGAGGTGTGCGCCCTGATTCCAACGATAGTCGAGAGCACGCCACTTGCCGGCATGCACGACGTTGAGGGCGTACTGATCCCACCAGAGGACATGCTCGCGATTGGTCCGCAGGCAGTCGAGCATCTGCTGAGCCATCCGCTCGCGACGCCAGTGAGCGAGATTGACGACCAACATGCCGCCGTTGAAGTAGCATCCGTCCGCCGGCAGCCCGAGTTCGCGAAAGTTCGCAATCGGCGTAAAGCCGGCCAAATGTCCGCGACATCGCTCGAAGCTGGGAAGGTGATTCGGGGCGTCAATCCGCGGCGCCGCGATATCAGTCACGGCGAGCACTGCATGGTCGCCTTGCGGCTCGTCCCACAGGGCGCCGAGGTCGCGGCGGATGAGCATGTCGGCGTCGACGTAGATCACGCGCTCGACATGCTCCGGCAGCACGATCGGCATCAACAGTCGCAGGTAGGTGACGACGTTCACATGGCCGTTGATGAACAGGTCGCGGACCTGGTTCATGTCGGGACGAATCCATTCGACGGCGAGCCGCGGATCGCTCCATGATTTGAGCAGTCGAGCTTTACTCCCGTCAGAAAGACCGCCGTCGAGGATGTAGAGCTGCATCCGCCGATCGCGATGCAACGACTCGAGCGCGGATCGAACCGTCACTGCGAGCGGCATGGCGTAATCGTCGTCGGCCGCGCTGACGACGGTTACGTCATCGCGGCCAGCGCTATAGGAGGAATCGTTCATCTGTCCATCCTCGTTCGTACCGCGCTCGAGACGTCGCGGTGTGAACTCATTCCATTGAGCGAGCAGTCGCGCCGGTCGACCTACGCCGCTTGTCGATGTTGCGTTTCGTCTTGGGGTGGCGCGGCGATAATTTGCTGAGGAAGCGTCGGCCGATGTGGGCGACGCCACAGATCTGCGGCCCGCAGCTTGACCCCTTTCAGAAAGTAGTCCAAACGCTTCGGCTTGAGTCGCCAAGCCTTAAAAACCAGCGTCGCCGCACGCGTGGCGTCCGCAGATGGATCGAAATTCGGATTGCCGTTGAGGTGGAACTCCGACGCGCGGAGATAAGCCTTGGCGGCGAAGCGACGAAGCGTCCTCTCACGAAGCCCTTTGATGTTGACGTATCCAGCGACGATGTCGGCGAACTCTTCCAAGGTGCCGCACATCTTTTGCGTTGTCGCGCCGGAGTGGTTCTTGCGGTAGAGACAATTGCAGCCGCCGACGTGGCGAAACGTTTTTCCCGCGACGATGCACCGGATCCAGAAGCCCATGTCTTCGCAATAGCGCAAATTCGTTTCCCATGAGCCGACGTCGGCGACCACCGAACGCCGCATGACGCTCGCCGAGGGAGTGACGAAATTTCGTAGAAACAGGCGATGGGCGAAGTCCTCGAGGTCTGCGCGATCGGGCCCCCAGATTCCAAGCAGCAAATCGGTCTGATCTTCAATCATGACGACCGACGAGTAGGCGATATCAGCCTCCGAACGGCGGAGCTCGGCGAGTGAACGGGCTAGATGCTGCGGAAACCAGCGATCGTCTGAATCGAGCAGCGCGATATATTGGCCGGCCGATTTGCTGAATCCAAGATTGCGCGAGAACGAAGCCCCGTAGTTGCGATCGTTGCGATGGAACTTCACGCGGTTCTGCGGAAAACGAGCGGCGAAATTATCGACAATTTGCTGTGTGTAACCGCCCGGTCCGTCCTCGACGACGATCACCTCCCAACGGTCGTACGTTTGATCGCCGATCGAATCGAGCGTGGCTCCAATGAACCGCTCGCAACGGCGAGTCGGTATGACTACCGAAACGAGCCCTTCGACTTCGTCGTGTTCGAATTCGATTAATGACATAGCTTCAGACTATTTACGAGGTAAGGAGAGAGCGCGATCGCCGCTGCAAACCGTGCGCTACAGAGCCCAAACGCTGCCGCCTAGTTCGCGCGGACCGCCGCACTCGTCCACGATCTGCTTCACGCCAGCGAACTCGTCGCAATAGTCATGGCCGGAAATAATATTCGCTGACACGCTCTGAGCCCAGAGAATATCTTTTTTAGTTTCCTCATAGTCGTGCATTGCGTCGAGGAAAACCATCGCGGGGGCGGGGCCCCGATAAGCTTGGAAGAATTCGTTCTTGTCCATGCGCACCTGCTCGACATGCCCCGTCTGCACCAGATAACGGAGAACCTGACTGGTGAGCGCGCAATGAACGTCCGGAACCAATCCCCACGGATTCCAGCAGTAAAGATCGACGGTGATGATTTTTTGATCGTGACGCTTAGCAAGGGCCATGTTGGTCGTGGTGATCCCCAAAAGCGTGCCGATCTCAATAATCGGGCCCGGATGGTTTCCGGCCTGGCGGACGAGCTTTTGGATGAGCGGGATGCCGGCGTCCTCAACCGTCGCCTGTTGCGGGTGGAATCCACGAACGCTGGCGCCATTGCCCGTCAGGTAGTAGTCAGCGCCAGAGTCGACCGCCGGCTCGACGTGCGGCGGCGTCGCGGCGCTCGCCGTGCCGTGAACTCGTTGCGACAACCGCCGGAAGGGACGGGCCGCTTCGCGCAAGACCTTCTTGGCGATGCTGCGCTTCGGCTTGTCGCCATTGACTGAAACGTTGAGGGCGCCGGTAGCCATGGGAATAGCACTCTCGTAGAGGGAGACGGAGAAAAGACTCATGCCGCGAAAGGGCAGTCGTCGATGGTCGGGGAACATAGAGAGGAACGAGACTTTCAGTCAAGGCCGCGAATGCCGGCAATGCTGGCGCCGTCGAATTGAGTCGATTCCGGGACGCAGCGCGCAAGCCGCCTTGACCCACAGTCGCTGCCGCGGCTAGGTTTCGCAACTGTCGTAATCTGCGACGACGTTCAGCAGAGGTATGCGTGCCCGGCAAGAACCCGCTGTTTTCCGAACCCCTTCATGTTGGCCGACCCAACCTGGGAGATCGTACGCGCCTTTTGGCAAGATTTGAGGATTTACTCGATCGGCAGTGGCTGACGAACGACGGGCCTTATCTGCAAGAGTTCGAGACGGCGATCGCAGAATGCCTTGGCGTTCGCCATTGCATCGTCGTTTGCAATGCGACGATTGGGCTGCAGTTGGCGATTCGCGCGCTCAACCTTCAAGGCGAAGTGATCGTGCCGGCGTTTACGTTCCCGGCGACGGTCCATGCGTTGGCTCTTGAAGGAGCGACGCCTATTTTTTGCGACGTCGATCCGAATACCCACTGTCTCGATCCCCTTGAGGCGGAACGACTGATCACGCCGCTGACGAGCGCGATTTTGGGAGTTCACCTGTGGGGCAATCCGTGCGCCGTCGACGCCTTGGACGACTTGGCGAAGCGTCGCGGTCTGCGGTTATTGTACGACGCCGCTCACGCCTTTGGCTGCAGTCACGCTGGTCGCATGATCGGCAACTTTGGCGACGCCGAGGTCTTCAGCTTTCACGCGACGAAATTCCTGAACTCCGGCGAAGGGGGAGCGATCGTCACCAACGACGGCGTTCTGGCCGAACGGCTGCGGCGACTACGGAGCTTCGGACTCCACCATGGCGAGGTCGTGCAACTCGGCACGAACGCCAAAATGACCGAGTTCTGCGCAGCGATGGGGCTGACCTCCTTGGAAAGCCGCGAATTGTTTATTGAGCGCAATCGCGAAAATCACGCGGCGTATCAGTCGGCGCTGGCGAAAACGTCGGGCATTCAAGTTCTATTCCCTGAACAGAACGCTGGAAACGCTCAGTACGTCGTGGTCGAAGTTAATGCGCGGCAAGCGGGGATAACTCGCGACGACTTGTGCCGCGCGTTGCACGCCGAAAACGTGCTGGCGAAGCGCTACTTCTGGCCGGGTTGCCATCGAATGCCGCCGTACGCGCGAGCGTTCGAGGCGACGGGGCGGCGTTTGCCGCACACCGATCGCCTCTGCGAACGTTTACTGCAATTCCCTACAGGTTGCTCGGTTTCCCACCTCGACGTCGCCCGCATCGGCAGTTTTCTGCAGGGGCTTGTCGCGCGACTCCGGAGGGCGGCGTAACGCCGCGTCGTTGATGATCGCGCCAAAGGTCAGCGTCTGCATGATCACGTACAACCAGCAGCGCTATATTGCTCAGGCGATCAACAGCGTTCTGGAACAGCAGACGACGTTCCCCATCGAAATCATCGTTGGCGAAGACTGTTCGACTGATGACACGCGTCTAATTGTCGAACAACTCGCGGCGGCGAATCCCGAGGCGATTCAGTTACGTTTAGCTGAGCAGAACCAAGGGGGAAAGCTCAATTTCGTCGGCACCTTGGGCCAAGCGCGCGGCGAATATGTCGTCATTCTCGAAGGAGACGATTACTTTACCGATCCGTTGAAGTTGCAGCGACAAGTCGAGGCGCTCGATGCGCGCCCCGACTGGGCTATTTGCTTCCATCCGGCGCAGTGTCACTACGAAGGCAATCTTCAAGGTCCAGCTGTCACCCCCGAAGGTTGGGATCGCAGCGAAGCCACGATCATTGACCTCTTCGACCAGAACTTCATTCCGACCAGCGGCGCCATGTTCCGCAATCGATTGTTTCCCTCTTTGCCGACATGGTTCATGAACGTCGAAGCGGGCGATTGGGCGCTCCATATCTTGAACGCCGCCCACGGGAACATTGGCTTCTTGCCGGAGGTCATGTCGGCCTATCGCATTCATCCAGCCGGCACTTGGTCGGGTCGAAGTGTCGAGCAGCGAGTGATTTCCATCTTTGAAATGCTCACGGCCGTCGATCATCACTTCCATGGCAAGTACGCTGACGAAATCGATCGGAATCGAATCACCGCAGTTCGCTGGATGTTTGGCGAATGGCAAAACGCCGTGAAAACCTCTCAGAAAGCGGTCGAAATGCTGGGAATCATGACGACCGGCGACTCGCCCCGACGGCGCATGATCTTCGGTAACCGTCATGGCCAGGGCCAACGGCTTGCCGAACAGGGAGTGGACGGCCAAGATTATCTGTCGACGGCGCGGAAGCTCGAAGCCTTGTTGGACGAATGGGCGTGGCTGAAAAACGCTCACCTCGAGTGGACGAACTCGCTCGCCTATAAGATCTCGCGCGAGATCAAGCGGCCGTGGCGCCAGATCCGAGCGAAGTTGCGAGGCTTGAAGCGCGATCGAGTTGAGCCGACCGATGTCTCAGCGCCTCCGTCCGCCAAGGCGGCGTGAGCATCGCCATATTCACCTGCTGAGCGTTCGATCATGTCCGAGGCGGTTCTCATCACCGGCGGCGCCGGGTTCATCGGCAGTTGTTTAGTGCGACAACTCGTCGCTGAAGAACCGGCGACGCGCGTCGTCACCCTCGACAAGTTGACTTACGCCGGCAATCTCGATTCGCTCCAGCCGGTGATGGGCGAGTCGCGTCACCAGTTTGTCCACGGCGATGTCGCCGACGTGGAACTCGTGCGGGAGTTGCTGCGGACCGAGCATCCCCAGGCGGTGATTCATCTTGCCGCCGAGTCGCACGTCGATCGTTCGATCGACGGGCCCGCTGCCTTCGTGCAGACGAACGTCGTCGGGACGTTTGCGATGCTCGAAGCGGCCCGTGATCATTGGAAGTCGCTTCACGCCGGCGAGCAGGAAGAGTTTCGCTTTCTGCACGTCTCGACCGACGAGGTCTTCGGCTCACTCGGCGCCGAAGGGGCGTTTACCGAGACGACCCCCTACTCGCCACGCTCGCCCTACTCGGCGTCTAAGGCGGCGTCGGACCATTTGGTGCGGGCCTATTTCCATACCTACGGCCTGCCGACGCTGATCACCAACTGCTCGAACAACTACGGGCCGTACCAGTTCCCCGAAAAGCTGATCCCGTTGATGATTCTCAACGCGTTAGAAGGAAAGCCGCTGCCCGTCTACGGCGACGGGCTGAACGTGCGCGACTGGCTGTTCGTCGAGGACCATTGTAGAGCGCTGCGCCTGGTCGCCCAAAAAGGCGTTCCCGGCGAAACCTACAACATTGGCGGCAACAGCGAACGGGCGAACCTCGACGTCGTGAAGCAGATTTGCCGGACCGTCGATCATCTGCGGCCCGATCTGCCTCATTTTCCGAGCGAGTCGCTGATCAACTTTGTCGCCGACCGACCAGGGCACGATCGGCGCTACGCGATCGACGCCGGTAAGATTCGCCGCGAACTCGGCTGGGAACCGCAGCAGACGTTTGAGGAAGGATTGGGGGCGACGGTCGCGTGGTATCTGGAAAACAGCGCGTGGGTCGGCCGCGTCTCCAGCGGCGCCTACCAGCGGGAACGGCTGGGGCTTTCGGGTGAGTCGCGGTAGACTACTCGCATTGCCAAGAGGAACCGTTCGCGCCGAAAAGCTACGCCATGTCGCACGCCACTTACTTCAAAAAGGGGATCATCCTCGCCGGCGGCGCCGGGACGCGGCTGTACCCCCTCACGCGGGCGACGAGTAAACAATTGCTGCCAGTCTACGACAAGCCGATGGTTTACTATCCGCTGTCGGTGCTGATGCTGGCCGGCATCCGCGAGGTGCTGCTCATTTCGACGCCCGAGGACATCGGCGGCTTTCAACGGCTGCTGGGCGACGGACGCGAGATCGGCCTCTCGATTCAATACGCCGTCCAGCCCAAGCCGGAGGGTCTCGCCCAGGCTTTCATCATTGGTCGCCAGTTCGTCGGCCGCGATCACTGCGCGCTCGTCCTGGGCGACAACCTGTTTTACGGCCAAAGCTTCCACGCGATGCTGATGGAAGCCGCCGGCCGACGCGACGGGGCGACGATTTTCGGCTACCCAGTGAAGGATCCGCAACGATACGGAGTCGTCGAGTTCGACTCTGCGGGCAAAGTGCTGTCGCTCGAAGAGAAACCGGCCCAGCCGCGCTCGAACTACGCAGTACCCGGCCTCTACTTTTACGACAACGCGGTACTCGAAATCGCGGCGAATCTGCCGCCGTCGCCGCGCGGGGAACTGGAGATCACCGACGTCAATCGCGTTTATCTGGAGCGCGGAGCCTTGCGGGTCGAGCGTTTCAGCCGCGGCTTTGCCTGGCTCGACACCGGTTCGCACGAAACGCTGCTGCAAGCGGCCCAATACGTTCAAACAATCGAAGCCCGACAGGGACTCAAGATCGCGTGTATTGAAGAGATTGCCTTCCGCAAAGGGTTC
>JBGSMO010000117.1:0-1568 GCA_041740115.1 Pirellulales bacterium | reverse complement strand
AGGCAACGCCGTGAAGGATTTTCATGCTGCAGTGGCTAAGAGTTTTGCTAGCCATAGCTTGTGCTGCTTTGTCGCCTTGAGGAGCTTCGGTTTCTTAGCGGACGGGTTGTCTTTGGAGTCGGTGCGGTAGCGAGCTTTCTTGGAAGCGGTGCGCTGGTAGTCGTCGATGATCGCCGCGCGCAGTCGGAGGCGGAACGTCTGGCCGGCGGCGGGCGTCTCGCGGCAGCGGTCGACGGTCTCGCGGACGATGCGGATCGCCAGGCTAACGCTGCATTGCTCCGGAGGTTCTCCGAACTCGACTTGCTCCTTCACGGCGAACAGCTGAATGATCGTCAGGCCCGCGAGCGACCAGTCCAGCTCGACCAGCGCTCGATCGGGTCGCTTCGAGCGGAGCTTGCGGCGGCCGAACGTCTGCTTCAAGGCGCGGAACTGAAGTTCGACGCCCCACCGCAGGCGGTAGAGCCGCAACGCCTGTTTGTCCGAGAGACGGTGGCGCTGAAGCACGCTGGTCACGACGCACGCCTCGGATTGGCCCAAGCGGAAGCGGATCAAGCGCAGCACGAGCGGCGGTTGATTCCGTCGGGCGGCGACCGACGGCCAGCAATAAACCAAGCCTTCGCGTTCCCGCGCGTGGTAGCCCAGCTGGCGCAACAGCGTCACGTTCGCTCCGACGCGAATCAGAATCTGATGGCCGCGGTCGATGGCCGTCTTCCACAGTTCGTAGCCCGTGAAGCCCGCGTCGCCGCAAAACAGCGTGTTTTTCGGAAATTCTTGCGTCCCGAGCATCGCGCGGAAGTGATCGCGCTCGCTCGCCGTCGAAGGGCCGCTCCTCCAACTCCATGGCGTTCGCAGCCCCATGTGCCAGAGAAGCGTCAGCCAGACCTGCGGCTTGGCCTCGGCGGCGAGGGGGTGGCGACGACGGCGTCGCTCGGGCCGTCCCTGCCGTCGGCTGATTCGTCGACGGTAGTCGGCCATGCGGCTGCCGCCGAAGTTTGCCGCGCAGAACGCCCGTTCGTTGGCTCGGGTGCGCGGCGCGTCGATTCGCGAACCGTCCACCGCCAGCGGCAGCCAACCTCCGATCCGCCAGTGATCGCCGCCGTGCTTCTCCATCAGCGCCTGCAAACGCTGCCACAGCGGCGGAAGAAGTCGCCCGGTCGAACCGACCAACGCGCCCATCAATCCTTGATAGGCGCTGACCGCCGCCCGCGACAACGTCTGCTGCGACCAACGATGCGCTTCGTCGAAGGCGCCCGTGAGCGTGCTGGCTTCCGACCACGCCCACACGACCGTCAGCAGGATCAGGTCGACGGGCTTCCAAGCGGTATTGCCGTGAAACTTCAGTTCGTCGAAAATTCGCGCGTCGACAACCCATCTCACGGCTGCCAGCAACGCTTCTCCGTTGAGCGCCCGCGCCGTGCGCACGCCGTGCGAATCCTTTCGCGCATTCATAAGCCAGACTCCTTTCAGGCTGAGGCGTTCTCAGATCTGGTGGGGGGAGTCTGGCTTTTTTCGTATTCAACAATCCCTGTAAAGCCCGTTATCCACGCTCAATAATCCTTCACGGCGTT
>JBGSMO010000114.1:0-21400 GCA_041740115.1 Pirellulales bacterium | reverse complement strand
CGAGCTCGATCGGTCGCAAGTCTCTGCTCCGCCCCATTTTTTATCTATGGTTAACCGCAATCTTATTCGCGAGTTCGACGTTTCTGAGGAAGACTGGATCGACGCCGTAGGCGAGATGGCCCCCGACGACGCCAGTTGGCTTGGCGGCCAAGACGTCGACGTCAATCAGATCGTTGAAGGCAAAATCATCCGCATCGACGACGAATTCGTCCTCGTCGACGTCGGCTATAAGAGCGAGGGGATGATCCCCCGCAATGAATGGGAGCCGGAAGATCCCGATCAACCTGAAGTCGGCCAAGTGATCCGCGTCCTCGTCGAGGACGTCGAGGATTCCAACGGCTGGCTCGACGATCGCGGCATGATCGTCCTCAGCAAGCGCAAGGCTGAGAAGATCGAAAAGTGGATGAAGGTCATGGAGACCGTCCACGAAGGCGACGTCGTTTCCGGCCTCGTCACCCGCAAGATCAAGGGCGGTTTGCTCGTCGACATCGGCGTCAACGTTTTCTTGCCGGCCAGCCAGGTCGACATCCGTCGCCCGCACGATATTGGCGAGTACATCGGCAAGACGATCGAGTGCATGGTCCTCAAGATCGACGAGGCCCGCCGCAACATCGTCGTCAGCCGCCGCAGCCTGATCGAGTCGCAACGGGCCGAGAAGAAGGCCGAGTTGCTCAAGAAGCTCGAAGTGGGCCAAAGCCGCAAGGGCATCGTCAAGAACATCGCCGACTTCGGCGCGTTCGTCGACCTGGGCGGCATCGACGGCCTGTTGCACATCACCGACATGAGCTGGGGTCGCATCAATCACCCGAGCGAAATGGTGAAGATCGACGACGAGCTCGAGGTGATGGTTCTCCACATCGACTACGAGAAAGAGAAGATCGCCCTCGGTCTGAAGCAACGTCAGGCCAGCCCGTGGGAGAACGTCGCGGCCAAGTACCCTGTCGGTTCGGTCGTGAAGGGTACGGTCGTCAACGTCATGAGCTACGGCGCCTTCGTGAAGCTGGAAGACGGCATCGAGGGCCTCGTCCACATCAGCGAAATGTCCTGGACCAAGCGCATCAGCCACCCGAGCGAGCTCGTCAACATCGACGACTCGATCGACGTGGTCGTCTTGCGGATCGACGAGCAGAAGCAAGAAATCTCGCTCGGCATGAAGCAGACCCAATCCAACCCGTGGGAAAAGGTTTCGGACAAATACCCGACCGGCAGCATGGTCAAGGGCAAGGTTCGCAACCTCACCAACTACGGCGCCTTCATCGAGATCGAAGAAGGGATCGACGGCCTGCTCCATGTGAGCGACATGTCGTGGACCCGCAAGATCAGCCACCCGAGCGAATTGGTCGAAAAGGGCCAAGAGCTCGAGTGCAAGGTGTTGTCGGTGGACCAAGAACGTCGCCGCATCGCCCTGGGCCTCAAGCAACTCGACGAAGATCCGTGGTCGACCGACATCCCGAACCGCTACCAACAAGGTCAGCTGGTGAAGGGCAAAGTCACGAAGATCACGAACTTCGGCGTCTTCGTCGGCCTGGAAGACGGCCTCGAAGGCCTGCTCCACATCTCGGAACTCTCCGACCAAAAGGTCGAGAACCCGCAGGACGTGGTCAACGTCGGCGACGAGATCGAGGTGAAGGTTCTTCGCGTCGACACCGAAGAGCGGAAGATCGGCCTGTCGCGGAAGCGCGTCGAATGGGCCGAGGAAGACGAAGCGGCAGCCGAAGCCAATGGCAACGGCATGTCTGCCGCCGGCTCGCGCGAGCCGGCCGTCGAACTGAAGGGCGGCGTCGGCTCCGCCGATTCGGGCCCGTTGTTCAAGTCGGCTTCGGCTTCGGAATCGGACGAATCCTAATCGTCCGCACAACCGGCGCCGACGCAATCGGCGCCGCATAAACTGCAGCCTATCGAGGGCCTCGCGGGTTACGACCCGCGAGGCCCTTTTTCTTGGCATCGTCGGAACGCCGCGCGCATTCGGCTCACTCCGCCAAGCGCGCCGCAATGTGCAGGCGTTGCACTCCATCCGTCGATAGAGCTAGCACAGCAACATGCGATTAGCAGATGGACGTCGTCGCCGTCGATGGGCAGGGATTGTTCGCGAGGCCTGCGTAAGACGTTCCAGTCGTCAGTTCCCTGTCCACCTCCATGCGACGGTAAGCGCCATGCCATCGACCACCCGCAAGCGAAAAGTCACTTCAGCCGTTCAGACGCCGCTGGAGACCTACCTTCGCGAGATCAATGAGACGGCCCTCCTCAACGCCCGCGAGGAAAAAGAGCTCGCCACCAGCATCGGCGAGGGTGATCTCGCAGCTCGCGATCGCATGGTCCGCGCGAATCTGCGGCTCGTGGTGAACATCGCCCGCGGCTACTCCGGCAAAGGGCTCGCCCTGCAGGACCTCATTGAAGAGGGCAACCTGGGGCTGCTGCGCGCCGTCGAGGGCTTCGACCCGGCGATGGGGACGCGGTTCAGCACCTACGCCAGCTACTGGATCAAGCAGTCGATCAAGCGGGCCTTGATCAACACTGGCAAAACGATCCGCATTCCGGCGTACATGGTTGAACTGCTGTCGAAATGGCGCCGCGCGACCGCCCGCCTGACGGAAGAACTTGATCGCACCCCGACGCCGGAAGAAATCGCCCGCGTCCTCGGCCTGCCGAAGAAAAAGCTACCGATCATCAAGAAGGCGATCAAGATCTACAACGCCACCCCCCAGACCGACCAGACCGAAGCGGGCTGGACGCTGGGCGACATGGTGATGGACGAGCGGCAGCAGGCCCCCGACGACGCCCTGGTCGAAAGCGACAGCCTGCGGCATGTCCTGGCGATGCTCCAGACGATGGACCAACGCGAAGCTACGGTCCTGCGTATGCGGTTCGGCCTCGACGGCTACGAGCCGCGGACGCTCAAGGAAATCGGCGAGGAGCTCGGCCTCACCCGCGAGCGCGTGCGGCAGATCGAAACCGAAGCCCTCAACAAGATGGCCGACAGCATCGAGCACCCGCCGGCAAACATGGGGTACGACGCCGATCTCGACTAAACCAGTTCGCAGACAAGCGTAACGCCTGTCATCCTGAGCGGAGCGAAGGATCTAGCCTCGCGAGAGAGGTTCCAGATTCTTCGCTTCGCTCAGAATGACGATGTCGGCCCTGTCCAAATTGTGCTCCGCGGAATAATCCGCACACACGCTACAATCGCACCGATTTGCACGCCGTTCGCTGAACTGACTAGCATGGAGTGAGGCAACGCATCGCTGAGAAGTGATGCGTTGATCGTCACTCGCTCCGAGGTTCAGCCATGTCGTCGCTTCGATGGATCCGAGTTGCGCTCCTGCTTGTCGCCTGTGCGGCGACTTCGCCGTGCGCGGCTCAACAGCCCCCAACCTACTCCCGCATGCGCCAAGGCGCCGACGACTGGAACGCTCGCGGCGGCAACTTCGGCTACAGCTTCCCCTCGTACATGTACGGCGGTTTTTTCCCGCCGTTCAGTCCGCCAGTCGTGGTGACGGGGAGTTACTATCAGCGCCCTTATCCGTCGCACTTCGATTTCGCGCGGACGCGCTGGAGCGGCGCGCCGCCCGAGCAGGCATACCAGCAGGAGCTGATGCGCCGCAGCGATTGCCCTTGCGCGAATGAAATAACGCCCACGCCGGCCGAGTAATAGCTGGGAAACGTCATCCTGAGAGCAGCGAAGGATCTGGCGGCTCGATCGTGCTTCGAGATTCTACGCTTCGCTCCGAATGACTGCTTCGTTTACCTGTCCGCTTAGCGGCTGAATCCCATGCTAAAGCTGAACACTTCCCGATCGTCGAAGCTGGCGTAACTGACCGGGAAGGCGAAGTCGAGCGCGATCGGCGCTGGGCCCATCGCCGGTACGGTGATGCGGGCGCCGATACCGGGCGCCACGCGGAAGTTTTGGATCTTCGTGTCGGGCTCGACCGTACCGAAATCGCAGAACGCGACGCCGTGCAGCATGTCGTCCGCCGACACTGGGAACAGGTACTGCACGCTGTTGAGCCACTGAAACCGACCGCCCACTTCAACGCCATTGTCTACTGGCGACGCCCCGCGGAAATCAAACCCGCGCATTGTCGCGAAACCGCCGGCAAAGAAGTTTTCATAAATCGGCGTATGCGTTCCGGTGTAACCGACCGTGGTGCTGAAGCTCAAAACGTGGCGGCCCGAATGGTCGGGGCGTTCACGCAGCATCCAGTACTGGCGAAAGTCGACGTCAACGCGCGGATAGTCGAACGTGCCGATGACCTGCTCGCCGCCGACTTCGAAGTAGTGACCCTGCGTCGCCAAGAATGCGCTGTCGCGAGTGTCGTTGATCAGCGACACACGGAAGCCGTGCAACACGTTGTCGCCCAATGCCTCGTCGAGCAGCGGTACGGTGCCGAACGGCACCGACGGATTGTAGATTTCGATGTTCTCGCCGCGATAGGCGAGCGTCGCCGACAAGTCGCGCTCGACCCATTGATGCCCGAGCGAGATCCGGCCGCCGATCCGCTGCTCGTCCCAGTCGCGGTAATTGCGATCGAAATACGAACCGCTCAGTCCAAGACTGATTGGGCGATCAAGCAGATACGGCTCTTGAAAACTCACCAGGTACCGATTGACCTCGGAACCAGGCGAGGCGTCTATCCGAAACCGTTGCCCGGCTCCACGGAAGGCCGAACCGTTGCGGACGTCTTCCCAACTAGTCGGCAGCCGCGTCCAGTCGAAGTTTCGCTCGTCGACCACCACGTTGCCGACGACGCCGGCGTCGGAGTTCACGCCGAAGCCAATCATCAACCGGCCCGTCTGCGTTTCCGTGCCGTCGACGTAGACGTCGACCATTCCCTCCGTATAGTTCGGCAGGTTCGGATCGAGGGACAGCGGCATCTGCGGATCAACCGACATGCCTGGCAGCGGTCCGAGCGGCGACAAAGGTTGCGGCGCTACCGATCCTGCGGGCGGCTGCAAGTTGCCGGAGTACTGCGCGGGCGCCACGCCGCCCACGGTAGCATCGGCTGGGGGCGCTACTGGAATCACCTGCCCGCCGTAGGCCACGGCTGGCGTGCCGCTGGCCGGGAGCGTCGCATAGGCTTGGTTGACAGGACTCTGCCCGCGCACCGCGCGAACGTTGCCGTAGGGATCGTTCTGCGTGGGCGCAACTGCATACGGATCAGTCGCCGCGGCGCTACTCTCTGCAGGGGGGCGCTGCACAACGTGCGGCGCTGCCGAACGTTGCGGCGCCCAATATGGTAACGGCGTCGAGCCCTCCGGGCTTTGTCCGCGATAGATCGGCTGTTGCAAGTGATTCGGCAATGGCGCCGGCGGAGCCTGCGGCAATTCGACGGCCTCGCCGGCCGGCGCGAAGTTCGCTCCTTCGGCCGCGGGCGCCGCCGGCTGCATTTCAGCCTCCTGCCAGCGACGGAAATGTTCTTCGTCATCGACGTAGTAGTGAACTTCCATCTCGTCGCGTTGCAGCGGCGTCAGCGGATTGTCGACCACCACCGGCGGCGCCGGCAACGTCACGGCGGAGCCCAACGGCGGCAATACCGGCGGGCCCAGCACGTCGGGGCTTTGCCCGCGCACATTCCCTGTCGGCCGTTCGGCGAGACCGATTTCCGCATCTTCAGGAATGCGGTAGCTGATCTTCGGCCGCTGCCCCGATTGCGGATCGCTGTGGAACAGGCTGCTGGCGATCAACCGGCGTTCGCTGGCCTTCAACTCGCGAATGTCCATGATCTGTCCCGGACGGAGCGTCACGCGATTGAGCGCCGTCTGAATCCGCGTGTGCGGATTGTCGCCGTTGATGTGAACGAAAATGCGTCCCACGCGAAAGCGGTCGCCTTCTTTGATGTCGTAACGCAGATCGACTTGCCCCGGCTCTTCAAGGTAAATCGTTTCCGGCTGCACGTCGGCGAAGACGTACCCTTGGCTGCCGTAGAGTTCCTGCAGCCAGAGGGCGTCTTTCCGCATCTTCGCTTGTTCGAACGGCAGTCCGCCCTTGAGCGTCAACTTCTCTTCGAGCGGCTTCTGCTCAAACTTCGTATTCCCCATGACCGAGACGTTGCGGACCTTCGACTGAATCCCTTCGTGAATCACAAAAGTGAGCGTCGACCAATCGCCATCGGTATCGTCGTCAAATATGCGACTGACGCGAGCCTGGAAGTAACCGTGAGCTCGGTAGTAGTCGGTGATCGCTGCGATGTCGGTCTCGATCTTGTCGCGATCAACGAAGCCCTTGAACATGTACAGGATCGGCGGCTTCGACTTGATCAGCGTCTTCAGCCGGCTGTCGCTCACGAAGCCGCTGTCGTTGCCGACGAATTTCGTCTTCCAAATCCGCTGCGAGACTCCTTCATGAATCAGGTAGGTGACGCCTTGATCGGTTGGCTTGTCCCCTTCCAGGATCGAGATCTGGATGTTGTTGTATCCCTTGCTGACATAGTAGTCGCGCAGTTTCCGTTTGCCTTCTTGCACGGCGTACGGATCGACCGAACCGCCGACCTTCAGCAGCGTCTGCTTGCCAAGCGTCTTGTCCTTGACCCTCGTGTTGCCGACGTATTGCACATAGCGAATCGTGGGACGTTCGACCACTTGGAAGATGACAATCCGACCCTGCGGCGTCCGTTCGTAGAGCGACTTCACGTCGACGAACGAACCCAGATTGGCGAGGTTGCGAACGTCGCGCTGCACGACGGTTTCGTCGAACGGGCGGCCGGCGCGGGTGGTAATGTGCGAAATGACTTGCGACGTGCTGGTCGTGTCGTTGCCGATGATGCGGACTTCAGCGACCAGTTCTTCCGTCGGAGCCAACTGTGAAGGAGGCGCCGACGACGGCGTCGCGCCGACGCCCGGCAATTGGTCGGCGATGCTGCTGAATGACGCGGGCGTCTCCTGGCCGCGGCACGGGAGAGGCAGCCCGGCCATCGCGGCCGCAACGCCGGCGAGGGCGAGCAGTCGAAGCGGCATTCGTGGTGTGGAAACTAGCTGCATAGCGGCCCCGGAGCCGTGCGGATTGCGGGAAAAGCGGGCGGCGAACCATCATTGCTGCGCAAGCGCAGCGGCTCGCCGCCGAAACAGGCCGCGGAGAAATACTGGATTGGCCGCAAAACGACAAGGCGGGTTAAATCCGCATAAGGAGATGGGGAGACAGGTCCCGCTAGCAGAGAGGAGGGGCTAGGCAAATGACGAAGCCCGAATGACGAATGAATGCGGGGGACGTTCGCCTTTCTAGGCCGATCCACGATCACTCTCGCTAAAAATCCCCGGGCGGCGCATAGGAATCGAACTCCGCGTGCGTCGCCATCGCAAAGTTCTCAAACCGCGTAAACTCGTGGCTCCATGTCAGCTTCACTTCGCCCACCGGGCCGTTACGCTGCTTGCGGATCAGCAGGTCGGCCTGCCCTCGCACCTGTTCGCGGTCCTCTTCGTTCGTCATGTAATATTCGTCGCGGTGGACGAACATCACGACGTCGGCGTCTTGCTCGATGGCGCCTGACTCGCGCAGGTGGCTGAGCTGCGGCTTGTTGCTGCTCGTCGACTCGACCTGCCGGTTGAGCTGGCCGAGGCAGAGGACCGGCACTTGCATTTCGCGTGCGAGGCCTTTGAGTCGCCGCGAGATTTTTGAAACCTGCTCCTGCCGCGGGTCGCGGGGGTTGTCGGGATCGATCAACTGCAGATAGTCGACGACGATCAGCCCCAGATTGTGGCTCCGCTTCAGCCGGCGGGCGTTCGCTGAGATTTCCGTCATTGTGCGACTGGGGGCATCGTCGATGAACAGCGGCGCCTGACTTATTTTGGCGGCGGCGTTAATCAGCTTCCGACGTTCGTCGTGCGTGATCGTGCCGTTGCGAAGCCGATTGCCGTTCACGCGAGCGACCGAGCAGAGCAAGCGGTCCCCCAGTTCGATCGCGGCCATTTCGAGGCTCACGAAGAGCGTCGTCGTGCCGTTGAGGGCGGCATGCTCCGCCATGTTCATCGCCAGCGCTGTTTTTCCCATCGAAGGACGGGCCGCGAGGATCACCAGTTCTGATTTTTGCAGGCCGCCGGTCATCTGGTCGAAGTCGATGAACCCAGTCTCCACGCCGCCGAAGGCGCTTTGATGCTCCATGCGAGCGTCGATGCGGTCGAGCGAATGCTGCAAGACTTCGGAGATCGGCGTGACGTGCCCCGTGCCGCGATTCTCGAGAATCGAAAAGACGCGCTCCTCGGCTTTGCCGAGCATTTCCCGCGTGTCGGACGTCGGATCGTAGGCGCCGTTCTGAATCTCCATCCCGACGTGGATCAGCGAACGGAGCAGCGCCTTATCAGCGACGATCTTGGCGTAGTATTCAGCGTGGGCGGCGGTCGGCACCTGGCGACCGATCTCGGCGAGATAGGCGGCGCCGCCGGTCGCTTCGTAGACCTCGGCTTTCTTGAGCCGCTCGACGAGCAGCATCAGGTCGATCCGCTGCCCGCCGTCGTGCATCGCGAGCAGATGCTCGTAGATCTGGCGATTGGCGTTGTCGTAGAAGTCGCCGGCACGCAGGATCAGGGCGACTTCGTCGAAGACTTCCGGCAGCAGGAGGATGCTGCCGAGGACGGCCCGTTCCGCCTCCACGTTCTGCGGCAGTTGGCGATCCAGGGCATCGACCGGCTTGGCCGCGGGAGTGAAGGCGGCGCCGCGGCCCGCTCCATTGCGATCCGATCCGTTCCAGTCTGCCATGGCTGCACTCCTTTGTCGCTCAGAACTCCATCGCTCGAAACTTCTGCGATCAATATACTCTACCCTTAAACGCCAAACCGCCGACTTTCGCCGGCGGTTTGAGTTCAATTGACTTGTCGACAGGTTATCAAGCGTCGGCGCCGACTTGCGGCACGACCCACACCTTCAGTTCGCCTTCGACTTCGCTCGAGAGGCGGAACTTGACGGTGTAAAGGCCGAGTTCCTTGAGCACGCCTTCCAGACGAATCTGGTCGTTGTGGAGGTGAATCTCGTTCTTCTTGAGCGCGGCGACGATTTCGGGGGCCCCGACGCTGCCGTACAGGTGACCGTCTTCGGTGGCGTTCGCTTCGATCGTGATGCTCTGCTTGGCGATCTCAACGGCCTTCTTCCGGAGGTCGGCCTGGTGGGCCTTCTCGATGGCTTGCAGCTTGGCGCGGTGCTTCTCGACCATCCGCTTGTGATGATCGGAGGCCATCGTGGCCAGCCCTTGCGGGATCAGGTAGTTGAGGGCGTAGCCGGGGCGAACCTCGACGACGTCGCCTTGGTGGCCTAGATCCTCGACGTTGTGGATCAACAGCAGCTGAACGCCGCCGCCTGGACCGATCGGGAGGCGATTGGCGATCGCGGGGTTCTTGGCCTTTTTGGACTTAATCATCGTCAACCTGCTTGCTTAAAACTCGCCGTAGCAATTGCCGGCGACAGTCAGTTTCAATTTATAGTTACTAATTCAACTCACCACGACGACACAACGGGCACGACGAAACCCAAAAACGAATTGCTGTTCCTTCGTCGAGTTCGTCGTGCCGTGGTGGTGAAAAACGTGTTCGCTTAGAACGGGATCTCATCGTCGGGGAAGCCGCCGCCGCCCGAGTTCGACGGACCGCCGTCATCGTAGGAACCAAAATCATCTGTTTGCGAGGAAGTGGAACGAGCTCCGCTGGCGACGCGATTGCCGCCGCCGCGAGGCGCCCCGCCTCCGCCGCCCCCTTCGCGTCCGCCAAGCATCTGCATCTTGTCGGCGACCACGCGAAGCTTGCTGCGCTTCTGTCCATCCTTCTCCCAGCTGTCGAGCTTCAGTCGGCCTTCAATCAGCACCGACGAGCCCTTGCTGAGATACTCGTTCGCCACCTCGGCCGTCCGGCCCCACAGGGTGATGTCGACGAAGGTGGTTTCGTCGACCCACTGGTCGCCCTTCTTCACCCGATCGTTCACCGCCAGTCCGATCTCGGAGACGGCCGTGCCGCTGGGGATGTAGCGAAGTTCGGGGTCGCGGGTCAGGTTGCCGACGAGGATGACGCGGTTGAAGCTGGCCATGGTAAAGGTTTCCGAGGTAGTGTACTGATGTTCCGTTTACCGTACCAAAACCCCGGTTGGGGTGCAAACTTCTTTTTCGCGTTGGTCACTCCCAGGGAGGCTTGCCGGACCCCTCGAAGTACCTCGGGGTGACTGGGTTCGGGCCGAATCCGTCCGCGTCGAGCTTACTCCACCCCAGCGCCGACCGGTTCGCCAGCAGGCTCTTCGACGACCGCGGTCTCGCCCTTGGCATGGGCGATGATCGGGTCGACCAGGCTCGGCGGCAGCTTCACGAAGAGCTGACGCAGCACCGAGTCGCTGATCTCGCAGGAGCGGGTTAG
The DNA here is from genome assembly GCA_041740115.1 of Pirellulales bacterium. Classification (GTDB taxonomy): domain Bacteria; phylum Planctomycetota; class Planctomycetia; order Pirellulales; family Lacipirellulaceae; genus Lacipirellula. The sequence goes on along the minus strand of JBGSMO010000114.1, from coordinate 11,080 downwards.
CTCCTTCAGACGCAGGGTCGGAATGCGGAGGTACATCAGCCAGTAGGCGCCCTTGCGTTGGCCCTTGATCGGGAACGCCAAACGACGCTCTTCCCACAGGCGGCTCACCAGGACTTCGCCGTCGATCGCTTCGACCAAGGCTTCGACTTCTTTGGCCAAGCCCTCACGCTCGCGCGCGAACTTGTTCGAGTCGAAAATGAATAAGCCTTCATAAACTGCGGTGTTGTCTGCCAAGACTAGAACTCCTGAATTGAGCTGTCAGCTGTTAGCCATGAGCTGGTGGGCGGAGGCGAACGTCGCTCCGCAAGGCCTACAGCCTACGGCTAATAGCTAACTGCAAGTTAATTGCCTTTTCCGTTAAATCGATTCATCGCGGGGAGCGTTCCTTGGCTCGCCCACATTCGCACTGCGTCCGCGCTGCGGGCCACCTGGAGGGCAGCCTCGACGCGCTCGTCGGCGCTAAACTTTCCCAGGACAAAGTCGGCCGGATTCCATCGTTCCGGCACGGGGCCGATGCCGATTCGCAGCCGCGGAAACTCTTGCGTTCCCATCGTCCGAATGACGTCCGCCAGCCCGTTTTGTCCGCCGTCCGAGCCGCCCGTTCGCATCCTCAACTGCCCCAAGGGGATGTTGAAGTCGTCGCAAACGACCAGCAACTCGGTCGCTGGAATCTGGTAAAAATCGACTGCCTTCCGGACGCTCCCGCCGCTGCGGTTCATGAACGTCTGCGGCTTGAGCAGCAGCGACTTCTCCCCTTCCAGCACGCACTCCCAAACTTCGCCGTCGAACTTCGATCGCGGGGCCGAAGCCCCGGTTTCCTGAACGAGTCGATCGATCAGGTCGAAACCGACGTTGTGTCTTGTCGCCTCGTACTTCTGTCCCGGGTTGCCGAGGCCTACGACCAACTTCATCAGTCGATTTACCAACCGCTCAAAATGCATCTACCACGACGGCACAACGGGCACGACGAAGGCAAAATGCAATGGGAACGGAACTAGGCCTCGCAACTCGTTCTCTTATCTCAGGAAACGCTAAGCATTCCAGCATTTCTCGTCGTGTTCGTCGTGTCGTCGTGGTTCAATTCCCAACGACTACTTCTTCTCGGCTTCCTCGTCGTCGGTCGCCTTGCGGCCGATGACTTCGGGCTCCGCGGCGCCGGCGCCGGCTTCTTCCTCAACTTCCGCGGCCGGCTCGTGGCAGGTGACCGCGACCGTCTTCGGATCAGTGATCAGTTTCGCTCCCTCGGGCAAGTCGATGATGTCGGCCAGCGTGAGGGTTTGATTCAGGTGGAGATTCTTGAGGCTCAGGTGGAGCGACTCCGGAATCGCCAGCGGCGAGGTTTCGATCTCAACGTGGTGGAGGATGTGCTCGACTACGCCACCTTCGTGCTCGCCCGGGGCTTCGCCGCGGATCAGCAGCGGGACTTCGACTTCAACGCGCTCGCTGGCATCGACCCGCAGGAGGTCGACGTGGAGCAAGTGCTGCTGGAAGGTGTCCCAAGTGACGTTCTGCAGCAGGGCCTGACCCGTGGCGGCGCCTTGCAGTTCGACGACCTTATGGCCGTGGCGAATCGTGGCCCGCAGCTGGTCGGCGGGGACGATGACGCTGACCGGCTCTTCGCCGTGGCCGTAAACGATCCCGGGGAGCTTCCCTTCGAGACGGAGCCGATGGTTCCGCCGCTTTCCCGTGAAATCCCGCTTTTCAACCTGCAACGTATCGGACATGTGAACTGCTTTCCGCGCGTATACTGTCGTCGGCCAACTATGTGGCAAACTCCCAATTGTGCCCGATTCTGGCGGGAGTTCAAGCCCAGAAACGGGGGGGATTCGTCAATCTGTTCGAGGCGAAGGTTGGGTTTGGGGCTGAGGGAACTTGTGCGGGCAATGGACGATCGACCGCTCGCGCCTCCCTAGTCGGCCATGTTGGCCAAGGCGGCCATGCCAAGTGAGTTTTTTGGCCATCTCGATAAATGCGTCGCTGATCCAGCAAGTTGCGGACGATTCGCGTTGGGCGGTTTTGGTTGCTGAGCTTTCCAAGGTGAACTCGCCTTTTTGGCGGGTTTTTTCGGATCAGCGAATCTGACCGACGAAAAGTGCCTGCATTTTGCGAGGCTGCCATGTCTGCCAAGTCTGCCAACTCCGCCAGTTGTGTTCTGTTGGCAGACTTGGGCAATGCGTCCACTTCCAGACTGGTTGCGGACGATTTGCGGCCGTGGCTTTAGGAGCCAGGGAGGGGCTCATCCTCGCAATGCAATGCCGTGCGAGTGAGATGATCGCTAGGTTGTCAAAGAGCGAATGTATTCATCAGTACACTACACGATTAAGTGGCCAATTTCAAGTCTTGGGCGCCTAACTCATGAAATCTCTCGCAGAGGCGCGGAGACGCAGAGGGCGAGAATTCATGAAGGACGAAGGTTCTTGGACGAAAACGTTTCCTGGAACCCTTTTTTGTTCTATCAGTCCGCGAGATGGCGATACTCCATCTCAAGGTAAGCCGCCCTTATCTGGGGAGGAATGTCGATGGACGCCTGTTTAAGTTTGGGCACACACTCTTCAAAATCCTGAAACAGCTTTTGGTACTCCCCCTGACGATGTGGAGCCACACGCCGCTCAAGCACGGCGTAAGCCAAGACGACCATGTTGCCTATGTGATGAAGCAAGATTTGACGAGACACCGACCTGTCCGCTTTGGTGCTATCGGCCTGTGTGAGCGAACTTAGCCGCTCCAATACCATGCTGGGTACTGCCTTGAGGCACATGTCCAGAATGCCATCAATGAACTCCTCCTTGTACGTCGTGCAGTTCTTCATCACAAACGGTCCATTTTGAATTCGGGTACGTGAAAATTGAAATTATATCGACTTTTGCTATTATCCTATCCTATATGTGAATCGTGGCAGTCCATGCAGCGTGGCATGCTTTCGCGCTAGCGTAAGCATGCCGGAACCTTGTAACCACTTCAGCATGTCGACGCTCCGCGACGACATGCCACCCGACAATATTTGGCGCTACCCGCCTCAGCTCCGGAGGAGCGCCATGTTGTAGCCAGGGGCGCGAGCCCCTGGAGACGGGCCGGCGAGAGAGTTCGAGCCCCAACGGGGCGACACAGGTTCCTGAAGCAGGAATGGCGTCGCCCCACTGGGGCTTTGAACTGTTAGGGTGATGTTTTCCAGGGGCTCGCGCCCCTGGTTGCATTATTTCGCCCCTTTGGGGCTGAAATACATGGGGATACCAATGGGCGTTGCGGAAAGCTTGATGCCTCTTGCGGCTGCGCCGCCCCGGTAGCCGCTGGAGCGGCAACCGGGGCTACCCTGCTCCGCGACGACATGCCACCCGTTTGCGGGCGCGGCAGGATGCCGCGGCTATTTGAAGAGACCGCTTACCGATTCGTTGCGGTGGATCCGCTTGATCGCCTCGCCCAGGAGCGGCGCGACGCTCAACACCCGCGTGTTGGGGGGCATTTGGTCGGCCCGTTGCGGGATCGAGTTCGTGCAGATGAGGCTCGCGAGGTTCGCTTCGCGGAGGTTGTTCATCGCGTTGCCGCAGAGGACGGCGTGGGAGACGCCGACGTGGATTTCTTTCACGCCGTTTTCGTGCAGCACGTTGGCGGCGCCTTTGATCGAACCGGCGGTGCTGATCATGTCGTCGAACATCAGGGCGACTTTGCCGGCGACGGGGCCGCCGAGGATGTTCGCCTGAATCGTCTTCTCGGCGCTCATGCGGCGCTTGTCGATGATCGCCACCGAGCCGCCGATGCGTTTGGCGTGGCCGAGGGCCCGCTTGATGCTCCCTTCGTCGGGGCTGACGATGACGATCTCGTCCATCGGGATGCCGAGGCTGAGGAAATATTCGTTCAGCACCGGGGCGGCGTAGAGGTGATCGACGGGGACGTCGAAAAAGCCCTGAATCTGGGCGGCGTGAAGATCCATCGTCAGCACGCGATCGGCGCCGGCGCGGGTGATCAGGTTCGCGACGAGCTTCGCGGTGATCGGGACGCGGCCTTCGTCCTTGCGATCTTGGCGGGCGTAGCCGAAGTAGGGCATCACGGCGGTGATGCGTTCGGCGCTGGCGCGTTTGCAGCTGTCGATCATCACGAGCAGCTGGAAGAGGTTGTCGTTGACCGGCGGGCAGGTCGGCTGCAGCAGGTAGACGTCGCGGCCGCGGATGTCCTCGTTGATCTTGCAGGAGGTTTCGCCGTCGGGGAAGTTGCCGAGCGAGACGTCGCCAAGCGGGACGCCCAGATATTCGCAAATCTGTTGGCTGAGGGCCCGATTTGCTTTGCCGCTGAAGATCTTGAGGTCGGTCATGGGGGAGTTGCGAGTTGCGAGTTTTGAGTTGCGAGTTTTGAAGAGGAACCGGCGAGCCTTGAACTCGCGGCTCAAAACTCGCTACTCGCTACTCATGACTTTTTCCACTTGAGCGAGTTCTTCAGGGCTGTTGATGCTGAGGGCCTCGCGAGGCTTCAGCACATTGAGGGCGGCGACTTGCTTGCCGGCGGCTAGAAGGATCGCCGGGCAGTCGGTGATGTAGTATTCTCGCTGGGAATTGTCGGCCCGCAACTGGTCGAGGGCGGCGAGCAAGTCTTTCGCGTTGAAAACGTAGGTGCTGACATTGATTTCTTGGATCGCCCGTTGCTCGGGCGTGGCGTCTTTCTCTTCGACGATGCCGGTGAAGTCGCCCGCGGAGTTGCGAATGATGCGGCCGTAGCCCGTGGGGTTGTCGCGACGGACCGTACCGAGGAGGCAGGCCAATTGGCGTGAGGTCGCTTCGGCCAGGAGCGTCGCGACCGAATCGGCCTGGAGCATCGGCGAATCGCCCGCGACTACGACGACAGGACCATCGTGCGAGGCAAGTTGTTCGCGGCACATCATCACGGCGTGGCCGGTGCCGAGTTGTTCGGTCTGGTCGGCGAACTCGATGCCGGGGATGCCGGCGAGCTCGGTCCGGACCAAGTCGGCGCGGTAGCCGACGACGACGACGATGCGGTCGACTCCGGCGGCACGCAGGGCGTCGATGACGTAGCGGACCATTGGTCGGCCGGCGACGGGGACGAGAACCTTGGGAAGCTCCGACTTCATGCGCGTCCCTTTGCCGGCGGCAAGGACGATCGCCATGGCGGGGGAGGGGGGCATTTTTCAAGGGTTCCAGGGCAAAACAGAGGGGTTTCGCGGCGAGACGCCTATCTTGGCAGACGGTCGGCTGGTGGGCCAGGGCCCTTGGCGCAGAGGATTCTCGCTGTTCGGCAACGACGGCGAATTCCCTTTCGCGGCGCTGGTTTTGGCCTTAGAATACGCGATTCCCTCCCTGTTTTCCTTCCGCACTGGGAAGAGAGCGAAGTGCAAGACGCGATTGAGAAAGCCGACGTTCTGATTGAAGCGATGGGCTGGATTCGCCAGTTCCGCGACAAGATCACCGTGATCAAGCTCGGCGGGAGCGTGATGGAGGATCCCGACGCGCTCGGGCACCTGCTGGTCGACATCGTCTTCATGGAGACGGTCGGCATGCGGCCGATCGTGGTTCACGGCGGCGGGGCGGCGATTACGCGGGCGATGGCGGAGGCGAATCTTGAATCGCGGTTCATTCAGGGGCGGCGGTACACCGACAAGGCGACGCTCGGGATCGTTGAGCGGGTGCTGGCGGGCGAGATCAACGAAGCGATTGCTGAGCGGATCGAGGACTTCGGCGGACGGGCGATGCCGCTGAATTTCGTCGGCGAGACGAACAACAACGTCCTGTTCGGGGAGCGGCTGACGCTGCCAAACAAGGAGGGAGGCAAGCCGATTGACCTGGGGTACGTCGGGCATGTGACGCGGGTTGATCGGGAGATTCTCGACAATCTCTGCTATGCGGGGCAGGTGCCGGTGATTCCGTCGATGTGCGAAACCGAAGCGGGCGAACGGCTGAACGTCAACGCCGACACGGCGGCAACCGCAGTCGCTCAGGCGGTGGGCGCCGAGAAGCTGATTTTCTTGAGCGACGTCAACGGCGTACGGCGGGATAAGAACGACCCGGAGTCGCTGATCCACTCGCTGACGGCCGACGAGGCCCGTCGGTTGATCGCCGACGGAAGCATCGAGGCGGGGATGATTCCGAAGGTCGAGGGGTGCCTCGAGACCCTCAGCAAGGGAGTGCGGAAGATCCACATCATCGACGGGCGGCTGCGGCATTCGCTATTGCTCGAGATTTACACGAATCGGGGCGTGGGGACGGAATTGGTGGCTGAACCTGCGTGACGGCTGGGGCGTCCGATGGGCGTTGCCTGTTTACTTGCATGGACATTGGATAAGGATTTCTCGCAAAGGCGCTAAGGCGCAAAGAACGCGCAAAGAAGAAAAACGAAGGAGAGAGCGCTCAAGCGGCTTGCTGCTTTTTTTGTTCCTTGCTCCGTGCATTCTTTGCGTTTCCTTTGCGTCTTCGCGGCTTTGCGAGAGAAGAAAAACTATGAGCACCGTTACCGCCGTCGCCACGCAGATGTCGCCCGAGACGGCGGCGTTGTTTGAGCAGTATGTCATTCCCAACTACAAGCGGTTTCCGCTGTCGCTCGTGCGCGGCGAGGGATCGTGGGTGTGGGACGATCAGGGGCGGCGGTATCTCGATTTTTTCCCGGGTTGGGGCTGCAATCTGCTGGGGCACTGTCCGCCGGCGATTGTAAAAGCAGTGCAGGAGCAGGTGGCCGAGTTGATTCATGTGCCGAACACTTGGCACATGGAAGCGCAAGGCCGCTGGGCCAAACTGCTGAGCGAGCGGAGTTTTGGCGGGCAGGCTTTTTTTTGTAACTCAGGCGCCGAGGCGAACGAAGCGGCGATCAAGCTCGCCCGGCTCCACACGCCGCGGGAACGGTACAAGATTATCACGTTTGAAGGCGGGTTCCACGGCCGCACCTGGGCGGCGGTGAGCGCCACCGCGCAGCCGAAGTATCACGACGGCATCGGGCCGCTCGCGCCTGGTTTCGTCTACGCTCCGTTTGGCGATCTGGACGCGGTGCGCGCGAAGGTCGACGGCGAGACGGCGGCGATCATGGTCGAGCCGATTCAGGGCGAAGGGGGGATTCGGATCCCGCCACCGGAGTTCCTCGCCGGGTTGCGGCAGATCGCCGATGAAAATGGCTTGCTGCTGATTTTCGACGAAGTCCAGGCCGGGTGCGGGCGGACGGGGAAGTGGTTCGCGTACCAGAATTTTGGCGTTACGCCGGACATCATGACGCTGGCGAAAAGCCTCTGCGGCGGCGTGGCGGGCGGGGCGATGCTGGCCAAGCGCGAGGTGGCGGCCAGCCTAAGACCAGGGATGCACGCGGCGACCTTCGGCGGCAATCCGCTGGCAGCGCGGGCCGGTATTGCGACCATCGAGATGATCGAGAACGAGGGGCTGCTGGCCGCGGCGGAAGTGCGCGGGGCGCTGTTCCGCAAGTTGCTCGAACCGCTCGTCGCTGAATTGCCGCATGTCCGCGAAGTGCGGCAGATTGGCCTGATGATTGGCGTGGAGTTGACGGTCGACGCGACGCCGCTCGTGCAGGAGTGCATGGACCGCGGGCTGCTAATCAATGTCACCCAAGGGAACGTCATTCGGTTGTTGCCGGCGATGACGATTTCCGAAGACGAGGTGCGCGAAGGGTGCGTCACGCTTGTCGACGCGCTGCGTGGGTTCAAGGCATAAGCATCTGACGATCCGACAGTTTCAGATTCATTTTTTTCCGGCATGGGCCGGTCGCTTTGGAAGAGAGATTGCGATGAGACATTTGCTTAACGTCTCGGACCTAACGACTGACGAGATCCTGCGGATCTTCGCGCTTAGCGCAGACTTGAAGGCGAAGTTTCGCGCCGGGGTGCGCGAGCCGTTGTTGCCGGGGCGCGTCATGGCGCTGGTGTTCGAGAAGCAGTCGTTGCGGACGCGGGTCAGCTTTCAGTCGGCGATGACGCACCTGGGCGGCGGCAGCATGATGCTGGGCGACGACGCGGGCTTCGGCAAGCGCGAAAGCATCGCCGACTTCACGCGAGTGCTGAGCGAGATGGTCGACGTCATCGTGCTGCGGACGAAGTCGCACCAGACGGTCGTCGAGGCGGCGAAGTATTCGAGCTGTTCGGTGATCAACGGGCTGACCGACCAGTCGCATCCCTGCCAGGCGCTGGCCGATTTGTTCACGATTCGCGAATCGGCGGGGACGCTGGAAGGGCAGAAGCTCGCGTGGGTCGGCGATGCGAACAACGTCGCGTTCAGTCTCGCAATGGCTTGCGGCCTGCTAGGCGTCGAGTTCGCCGTTGCGTCGCCGGCGGGGTATGACTTTGACGAGGCCTTTGTAGAGAAATTGTACGCGAAGGCGCCGGGGGCCAAGTTCACAACGACGCGCGATCCCGTGGAGGCGGTGCGCGGCGCGGCGGCGGTGTACACCGACGTGTGGGCGAGCATGGGGCAGGAGGCCGAAGCGGCGCAGCGCCGCCGCGACTTCGCCGACTACCAAGTGAACGACAAGCTGATGGCTGCCGCGGGGCCGACGGCGCGGTTCATGCACTGCCTGCCGGCGAAGCGCGGCGAAGAGGTGACCGATGAAGTAATGGACAGCCCCTACAGCATCATCGTCGAGCAGGCGGCGAATCGGATGCATGTGCAGAAGGGGGTGCTGGCCTGGTTGTTGGGGGCTCAGGCGTGAGGATCAACGCCTCTTTGTCTTCAATAACGCGAACTCAAACGCGCTTCGCGGGGGCTCTTTAGCTCTCACGCTCATTAACCGTAACTCATACTGAAACTTCAAACGCACATGACGACTCCCGTTCGCTCGGCTGATTCTCTTCGCGACTGGTCGATCGAACCGGCGCCCTACGGCGCGGCGCCGGGGCGCGTCATCGTGAAGGCGGGACGGACGACCGTTCTCTGCACGGCAAGCATCGAAGAGAGCGTGCCGCCGTGGATGAAGGGGCAGGGCAAAGGGTGGGTCACCGCCGAGTACAACATGCTGCCCGGCAGCACGGCGCCGCGGAAGGGGCGCGATCGCGGCCCGAAAGTCGACGGCCGCACGACCGAGATTCAGCGGCTGATTGGCCGTAGCTTGCGGGCGATCGTGAATCTCGAGGCGCTCGGCGAGCGCTCCGTCGCCATCGACTGCGACGTGCTGGAGGCGGACGGCGGGACGCGCACGGCGTCGATCACCGGCGCGTACGTGGCGCTGGTGCAGGCGCTGCGCGCCGCGCCGGCTTTCAGCAATGGCGAAACGCTGCCGCTGTCGGACAGCATCGCCGCGGTGAGCGTCGGCATCGTTCACGGCGTGCCGACGCTCGACCTTGACTATGCGCAGGACTTCGCCGCGGCCGTCGACATGAACGTCGTCATGACCGGCAGCGGCCGCTACGTCGAGCTGCAAGGGACGGGCGAGGAGGCGACGTTCGACGCCGAGCAACTCGCTGCGATGCTCGCGCTCGCTTCGCAAGGCATTCGGAGTCTTGCTAGCCTGCAGCGACAGACGCTCGGCTAATTTTACTGGCCTCGCTCAGAAGCCAGTGAAATCGAAAAAGTCGATTTGGGCGTCAAGCAGGTCGGAGCCGTTGGCGTTGTCAGTGTTGTCAGTGTTGTCAGTATTGTCAGTGTTGTCAGTGTTGTCCGCCGTGTCCGTCTCCTCAGCGGAACCGGCGAAGGTAAACGTCTGCACGGCGCCGATGCCGGTGAAATTGGGGGCTGCCGTGATGCGAACGTACCGCCGATCGGCGGAAACCACCGCCGTGGCGAGCATCTGGCGACCTTCCGGCAGCGTGATGATGACCGGCTGATAGCCGACGGCGCCTCCGCCTCGCGCCAGGGCGAGTTGTCGGCGGAGATCGAATGGGTTGAACTCCCCGCGGCTCGGCAACGCCGACGGATCGGAAATCGATCCGAGTTGTTGGGCCATCACCGCCTGCGAAATCGCTTGCTGCCGGTCAACTGAAGCGACCAACTGTTGCGCCTCGATGGGATCGTTCCGTCGGCCCTGCTCCAGATTGAACACGATCATCGCGTCGTCGTCGCTGTTGACGGCGATGTGCTGACGCTCGCGTTGTTCGTTCTTGGTGCGATAATTCTTGTAGACGTCGACCGTGACGCGATCCGCGACGACGTCGCCCCAGACCTTGCGGACGCGGATGCGGTACTCGCCGGGGAAGCCTTGCGGGCAGACATACGTTTCGCTGAACGTCCCGGCCGGTTCATCCTTCTCGAAATTCGCGTAGCTGTCGCCCAGCACGACGCCGCCACCAGAGCTGCGGGGTTCTCGCAGCGAGCAGACGCTGCCGCTCGGCTCTTCGACGACCAGGTCGACGTCGGCGTCGCCCGACCAGGAGACTTTGACGACGCAATCGCGCACCAGCGCTTCGTCGAGTTCGCGTCGAAACTGCTCAACGGCGGCGGTGTCGCCCGCCGCTTGGAGTTCTTCCAACGTCGCTTGAGCGATTCGCATCGCGGTATTGCGGATTTCTTGTTGCTCGGTCGGCCAGGCTTGTTTGATGATTCCGACGGCAGCCCAACGGATGCCGTCGGCGTCTTTGGCGCGCTGCGCGGCACGCAATCCGAGAGCGTACGCGTCTTGCTCCAGCGGGGCCGCCTTCGCCACCTGGCGATAGACGTCGACGGCGCGCTTGTCGAGCCCGATGTGCGAGAGGTAGCGGGCGATCAGCATCAATTCTTGGGGATTGGTGCTGAAATCGCAGGCAGACATGATCGCCCGCTCAATCTCGGCCTTCGGACGGCCGCCAAGCTCCAGCGCGATGCCGAGCGACTCGTACATCCAGGGCTGCGGCTGACCGTGCGCGAGGGCCGACTGGATCAGCGCGATGGCGTGATCGTATTGCTGCTGCTTGATAAGCAGCTTAGCCGCGCGACGGACGACGGCCTCGTCCTGCCGCTTTTCGCTGAAGTACTTGGACCAGAAAACCTCGGGCGCCACCGAGAGATCGACGTCGATGCCGGGGACCTTCGGCGCCGCCAACGGAGCGGCGTCGGAGGCTGATGGCGTTCCAGTCACGGGTGCGGGGTTCTCCTTGGCTGAAGCGGGCTTGATCGTGACGTCGTCGGGGACGGCAAAGAAGCCGCCGCCGCCACCGCCGCCGCCGCCGCCCATGCCA
>JBGSMO010000084.1:0-21969 GCA_041740115.1 Pirellulales bacterium | reverse complement strand
ATCAACTGCCATTGTCGATGAGTCACATCGCTGGGATACTCGCACTCCGTTTTCATGCTACGGCTCCTTCCTTCGGCTGGCACCAAAGGCAGGGAGCCGTAGCTGTTTTCGTTTAATCAGGCAATTTCAAAACACGTTCTTATGGCCGTCGACGACGTACCGCCAAACGTCTGACGAGCGGTCGACATCAACCGGGCGGAGTTGGCAGATTTCGCTCGGCCAGTAACCGGTCAGTCGCCGCAGCTGCACCATGTCGGCGACGATCGTGGAGAGAAAGGGTACCGTCTGGCGACGACGGAGTCATCAACCGGCGAGACGGGTGCGTATTCAGGCGCGGTCGTCCGTCCTCGCTTGAACCCGGTCACCGCTTGCAGGGCCTGCCATACGGCGGGCCGAACCAGTTGCTCGGCGACGCCCCAATTGAACATGCGGACAATCCGGCCGATCTGCCTGTTGACGTACTTGCGAGAGCAGCCAGCCGCTACCATCGACTCGCGGACGGCATTGAGGGCCTGGGGCCAGACAGGTCGACCCGCTCCAAATCGAAGTCCTTGCGAACGTGCTTGAGCGCGTTCGCGATGGCGCCGTACTCACGGGTGATGACGCCCCCTTTGCGGTAATAGCCGACGTAGTGACGAAGGTACGCGACGGCCAACTCGCACACCCGCACGTCGATCTCGTCCTGCATCGCGCCCAGTTGCTGCCGGTCGAGCCATTCGCCGACAAGGCGCCGGTAGCGGTCCTTGCTCTCGGTCGATCCGTAGGGGCCGAGACAATGGTCTTTGCCGTCGATGGTGACCCGTGCGAGGCCGCGGGCCTTGTGGCAGCAATACTTGGGATGCGACGCCGGGGAGAATGCGACATATCGTGGGCTCCTTAGCCTCGGCTCGGCACGTCGTCGGCTGTACCGACTTCGTACCGTTTTCACCGAGTTAAGAGCCGCACTGCCGCTGGGCGACAGGTAACCCAAAGTCGGGGTCCGGCAAGACGTTAGAGTAAGTGGCGGGGGCCGGATTCGAACCGACGACCTCGAGGTTATGAGCCTCGCGAGCTACCTGGCTGCTCCACCCCGCGTCAGATTCGCAATTCTACCTCTCGAAAGGCACCCTCGCAAGGCGGGGGACGGGAAAGGGCGGGCAGCGGCCGCGAGCGGGTGCGAGCAGACGGCGGCGTTGATAGACTGGCGGCTGCTCGCTTTTTCGGAATCTTTTCCCACGAACTCCCCTGCATCGCCGGGCCGCAATGACCAGTCTTGACGTGCTCTTTTTGTGGGGCGCCGCGCCGATGGTGTCTCCGACTGCCTCCCCGATTTTCGGGCCACTGGCGATTCTGGCGGTCGGCGTGTCCATCGTTCTCGGGATGATCTTGGTGCTGCGGCTGAATGCCTTTTTCGCACTCATCACGGCGGCGCTCCTCGTGAGCCTGCTGGCGCCAGGGGAACTCGCGATCAAGGCGGTGCGCGTGGCCGATGCGTTCGGCGTCACTGCGGGTAAGATCGGCATCTCGATCGCCATGGCGGCGGTGATCGGATCAGCGATGACGGCTTCCGGGGCGGCCGATCGGATCGTCGGCGCGATCTTGGGATTACTCGGACAGAAACGCGCGGCGACTGCGCTGGCGGCAAGCGGGTATGTGCTGTCGATTCCGGTTTTCTTCGACACGGTCTTCTACCTCCTCTGTCCGCTCGCGCGATCGACGTATCGACGAACGGGTAAGAACTATTTGCGTTACCTGCTGGCGCTCGGCGCGGGCGGAACGGCGACGCATACGTTAGTGCCGCCGACGCCGGGGCCGCTTGCGACGGCGCAAAATCTGGGCGTCGACATCGGGCTGCTGATCTTGGTCGGCGCTGCGGTCGGCGTTCCAGCGACGATGGCGGGGCTCGCCTACGCGGCGTGGATTGATCGGCGGATGCCGCTGGCGACGCCACCGGTGTTCGACGAGCGCGAGCAGTTGCCGCACGATCATGCCGTGCTGCCGGGGCTATTCATGGCTCTGCTGCCCATCGTGTTGCCGGTGCTGTTGATCGCGGGGCATGCGGTGGCGAAGCAAGTCGATCCGGAGGGATTCGCCGACGGCCATCTGGCATGGCTCGCCGTTGCGGGAAATCCAAATATCGCGTTAATGATCTCAGCAGCTTTCGCCATGCTTACTTACTTGAGGAGACGACGGCCTAGCCGGAATGACGCCTCGGCAATGGTCGAGGAATCGCTCCTGAGCGCCGGGGTGATCATCCTCATCACCTCCGCCGGCGGGGCGTTCGGCGCGATGCTCAAAGAAGCGAACGTCGGCGGCGCCGTGCAGGCAATTTTCTCCGGCGAGCAGCAAGCGGCGGGAATCGTCCTCTTGCTATTGGCATTCGCCATGGCGAGCATGATGAAGCTGAGTCAGGGATCGACCACAGTGGCGATGATCACTGCCAGCGGCATGATGGATGCGATGATCGCCGACGAATCGCTCGGCTATCACCGGGTCTACATTGCAACGGCGATCGGTTGCGGGGCGATGGTCGCCGCGTGGATGAACGACAGCGGCTTCTGGGTTTTCTGTCGCATGGGAGGACTCAGCGAATCGGAAGGCCTGCGGGCGTGGACGCCGCTCACGTCGATTATGGGCTTCGCCGGGATGGCGGCGACCGTGGCGATGGCGATGATTTGGCCGCTGGTCTAATTCTTGGCGATGATGTTCGCCTCGCGGATACTTGTCACTCTCTTCGAGAACCTGATGATGAACTACCTACAAACGGGCTGCCTTGGTCTACTGCTGACCGCGGGATTTACTTGTTCGACCTTAGTGGGAGCTGAACCGATGGGCGTTGAGCCGCGACCTGTAGGCAAGATTGAACGACTCGATCCAGGGTTCGATGCCCTGGTCGATCCGAACGCAGAGATTGAAATCCTCGCCGAGGGGTTCGAGTGGAGCGAAGGCCCGGTCTGGTGGAGCGCGGACAAGTCGCTGCTCTTCTCCGACATCCCGCGCAACGCGATCTTCAAGTGGAGCGAAGCGGGCGGACTCGAAGAGTTCCTCAATCCCTCGGGCTACACCGGCGACGTGCCGCGCGGCGGGGAGCTTGGCTCGAATGGGTTGGCCATTGATCCTGAGCAACGGCTCGTCATGTGCCAGCATGGCGACCGCCGGGTCGCGCGGCTGGAGTCGCCGCTAAAGCCGGGGACGAAGCCCGCAGCGAAATTCGTCAACGTCGCCGACCGTTGGGATGGTAAGCGGTTCAACAGCCCGAACGATTTGGTGCTGCAATCGAACGGCGCCGTCTACTTCACCGACCCGATGTACGGCCTGCAAAAGGGTGGCGACCCGAGTACGGCCGAGATCGACTTTATGGGGGTCTATCGCTGCGGCCCCGATGGGAAGGTGACGCTTGCCACGCGGGCGATGACCAAGCCGAACGGCTTGGCGTTCTCGCCCGACGAAAAGATCCTTTACATCGGGCAGTCAGATAGCGAAGCGGCGATCTGGCGGGCGTTCGACGTGCAGCTTGATGGCTCGCTCACGAACGAGCGCGTTTTCTTCGACTCGACTCCGCTCGTGAAGCAGGGGTACAAGGGCGCTCCCGACGGATTCAAGGTCGACAAGGGGGGCAACCTGTTCGCCACTGGCCCCGGCGGCGTGCTGGTGATCTCGAAAGAGGGCAAGCACCTCGGCACGATTTCGACTGGCGAGTCGATCGCCAACTGCGCCTGGGGCGATGACGGCAGCACGCTGTACATGACGAGCCACATGTACCTGGCGCGGGTCAAGACGAAGACCCGCGGCGCGGGCTTTTAGCCCCCGGCTTCGAAGCATACTCAACAGCCATCATTCTTGAAATGCTTAGCGGATAACGCCTTACCACAGAGAACACAGAGATAATGCCAAGAGAGACTTTCTCCTCATTGTCTTCTCTGTGACCTCTGTGGTAAATGCATTTCGTGTTTACAGTTGAATCAGGTTCGGAGCCAGGGGGCCGCAAGACAAATGCCGAGAAATCGCGTGTCGGCCATGTGTGCCATGTCGGCCATGTTGGCCAACGCGTTTTTTTGGCCACCTTGGGACAAAATGGACAAAACTCCGGCGCACGCGCGAAGCGCTTCTGGCATCGTTGCCTGCAGCTAGTCGCGACGAAGGGTTGAAATTGGGTTCAGTTGTCAAAGATCAGCGCATGCCTGCACGCATCTTGGCAGAAGTAGTGGCCCAATTTCAACACATACGTTTGCGGAATTCTGCTGGCCAAGAATCAGGGCTTGCAGGCGGTGAGCGCTCTGTAGCAGGCACACTCCGTGTGCCGTAGCGATGCTCATCGAACTTCGTCGGCTGATGCGGGCTGGTAGCGGGGAGCGGCTTTGATTGCCTTCTCTAGCGGAGTTCGCGACGGCACACGGAGTGTGCCTGCTACAGAGGGGCGGCTATACTGGGGGGCTGCGCGTTTGAAAATGCCCTCCACGGAATAGCGACTGGCGTTACGATGAAGGCCCTCTTGCTGAGCGAGTATCGAAAGCTGAATGTCGTCGAGATGCCGACGCCGACGATTAGCGAGGACGAGGTGTTGGTGCGCGTCGGCGCGTGCGGCATCTGCGGGAGCGACGTTCATGGGTACGACGGCTCGACCGGGCGGCGGATTCCGCCGCTGGTGATGGGGCACGAAGCGGCCGGCGTCATTGAAGCGGTAGGGGCTGCTGTTCGCGACTTCGCCGTCGGCGAGCGGGTGACGTTTGATTCGACCGTCTCTTGCGGCGAGTGCGGCTACTGCCGCGAGGGTCGCGTGAATCTCTGCGACAATCGGCAGGTGCTGGGGGTCTCGTGCGGCGACTACCGTCGTCATGGCGCCTTCGCTGAGTTCGTCGCCGTGCCGGCACACATCCTCTACCGGCTTCCCGACTCGCTGCCGCTGGAACATGCGGCCCTCATCGAAGCCGTGTCGGTGGCGGTGCATGGCGTGAAGCGATACGTGCCGCGGGCAGACGATGATGTGACGGTGGTCGGCACGGGGATGATCGGGCTGTTGATCGTGCAGGTGTTACGGCATTACGGTTGTCGCCGACTGATCGCCGTCGACGTTGATGACGATCGGTTGACGCTCGCCAAGAAATTCGGCGCCACTGACGCGATCAATGCGAAGAACGGCGACGCGACGAAAGCGATGTTGGCCCTGACAGACGGGCGCGGCGTTGCGGCGGCCTGGGAGGCGGTGGGCGCCACGCCGACGGTGCAGACCGCGGTCAACTCCGTGAGCAAAGGGGGACACGTCACACTCGTGGGGAATGTCTCGCCGAACGTCGAACTGCCGCTGCAGGCTGTGGTGACGCGCGAGTTGACGCTCCATGGAACGTGTGCTTCGAGCGGCGAGTATCCCGAATGCATCGAGCTAATGGCGAGCGGGGCCGTCGACGTGCGGCCGTTGTTGAGTGCGGCGATTTCGCTGGAGGAGGCGCCGGCTTGGTTTGAACGGCTTTATGGTCGGGAACCGGGGTTGATGAAGGTTGTCGTGACGCCGTGAACTTATAACTTCATACTTGTGGTTCCCTCCCCTTGAGGGGGAGGGTTAGGGAGGGGCGATTGGAAGCGTGTACCAGCTTCTTTACCCCCTCCCCAGTTCTCCCCTCAAGGGGGAGGGAGCCAGAGGATATTCAAACACTTTTATTCGCCCACGATCAAACGTACTGCTACACCCCCCGGAGCCAGGGGCTGAAAGACATACGATGAGCACTGATAATTTTGATTTGACTGGTCGGACGGCGCTCATCACTGGCGCGAGCCGGGGGTTGGGGCAGGTTTTTGGGCGGGCGCTCGCACGTGCAGGCGCTGATTTGATTGTGACAAGTCGGAAGGCTGCTGATCTCACGCCGTTTTGTCATGAGATTGAGCTGCTGGGTCGTCAAGTATTACCGTTGGCGCTTGACGTTCGCGATCAGTACAGCATCGCGGCGATGTGCAAGGCGGCGATCGCGGCGGTCGACAAGATCGACATCCTCGTGAACAACGCCGGCTGCAACGTCCGCAAGCCGGCGCTGGAGGTGACGTGGGACGATTGGAATCTGATTCTTGACACGAATCTGCGCGGTTCGTTCTTCGTCGCCCAGGGGATCGCGCGGCACATGGTCGAGCGCGGCTACGGGCGGATCATCAACATCGGCTCGGTGACGTCTGTCTGCGGCTACGCCGGGCTTGGTCCTTACGGAGCCAGCCGGGGCGGGATCAAGCAATTGACGATGAGCCTGGCCGACGATTGGGGGCCGCACGGCATCACCGTGAATTGTTTGGCGCCGGGATGGTTCAAGACTAATCAGAACCAGGCCCTGTACGAACAAGAGGGCTGGGTCGAGTATTTGACCGATCGGATTCCGCTGAAGCGGCCGGGGAAGCCGGATGACCTGGAAGGAGCGATCGTCTTTTTGGCGTCGGATGCGAGCGCCTACGTGACCGGGCAGACGCTGCTGGTGGATGGGGGCATCTCGGGCGGGCCGGTGAAGATCAAACTTTAGGGAGTTTTGAACCACGACGGCACGATGGTTACGACGAAAGACAAAGACAAGAGCGTTGAGGCACAGCGCTACGCCTTAGCGACTGCCGGATACTTTGCCATCAGGCGGAGCGTGTCGTCGATTTGCTCCGGCTTCTCGAAGCCGATCGTCATGGCGTCGAGGAAGTCGAGACCCTGAGCGAATTTCATGCAGGCGTCGCGTTGGTCGACGAGCGCGCCTTCGCCAAAGATCTTCATGCCGAGAATCGCCTTGCCGTTCGCCTTCGCCTGGCGCAGGACGTTGACCACCTCTTCGGAGGAGGCATCCATCTTCACTCCCTTTGGATTGACGCGGGCCAGAATGACGTCGACCCACGGAGTCGCCGCGGCCGACTTGAGCGCGCCGAAATCGTGGCATGAGACGCCGACGGCTCGGACTCGGCCGCGCTCCTTCTCCTTGTCCAGCGCGTTCATATAGGGACTCATCTTATCGGGCCATTGAGCGTCCATTAGACAATGGAGCAAGACGACGTCGAGCCGGTCGGTCATCAGTTCATGGCAATAACGTTGGACCGCAGTATGAAGCGATTCAGCGCGGACGGCGTCGGAAGTTTTTTCTTCTGGTCCGTCGTAGCGCCACCACACCTTCGTGAGAATCGCCAATTCGTCTCGCGGTAACGTCCGGAGCGCCTCGCGGAAGTACACATGTGTGCCGTAAAGATCCGCTAAATCGTAGAAGCGGATGCCGCGTTCGAAGGCGTGCTGAAAGAGCTCGACGAGCTTTTTGAAACCCATGCGGGTTTGGTCGCTTTGACGTTCGCCGCCGTGAACGCCAGTCCCCTGCCCAAGCCGAGACATTTTAATGCCAGTGGCGCCAAGTTCGATCATTGGCGGTCGCGGCGGGTTTGCGGCCTCAATCTGCGTTGGCCCCGGCCCCTCTTTGGCGACGGCGTCTGAACCGCGGACGGCGCTCCAGGTGGCGGCAGCGCCGACTGACGCGCCGATGAACGATCTGCGATCTAGTCCCGACATGAGAATTCCCCCGGGAATGGATTGGCGGTCCTAGTATTTAATGCAAATCGGGCGCCATACGCGAGCGGGACCGTCCGATTGGTGAGCGATCCGTGAATGTCGCGTGGCGGAAGCGACGGAGCCGGGGTAGTGAACGAGATTCTAGATTTGTCACTGCGCTTGGAATGACATCCGCGCGACCTATGGCTCCACGACGGGGCGTCCTTCGGGGTCAACTTCGGGGAGCGTCGCTTCGGTCCCTTCGGGGGCCATTGTGGCGAGGTGGACGACGGCTTCGCCTTGTTGGACGAGCGGGTTGTTCGTGTGGCCGATCACTAAGCCTTCTTCGGCGGCGACCAAGGGCGCCGCGTCGTCGCCGAAGGCGTCGGCGACCATGCCGAGTTGCTGGCCGGCGGTGACCTTAGCGCCGAGCTTCACGTCGAGCCGCAGGATGCCGCTGTTGAGGGCGCGAACCCACGAGGTTTTGGCGATAAGGGCGGAGTGCTTTCCCTTGGTGCGCGGCGCCGTGGTCCGCATGCCGAGTGCGTGGAGAACGCGGAGCACGCCGTCGCGGCCGAGTTGGATGGCGTCGTCGTCAAAGCGCAGCGGCTCGCCTGCTTCGTACACCAGCGTGCGAATGCCGGCGTCGGTCGCGGCTTTGCGAAGTGAGCCGTCGATGGCGCCGGCGTGCATGATCACGGGGGCGCCGAAGGCTTCGGAGAAGCGTCGCGTCTCTTCGTCGTGCAAGTTCGCGCGAATCTGGGGCAGGTTCGTGCGATGGTTCGAGCCCGTGTGGAGGTCGATGCCGTATTGGCACTTGAGCACGACTTCCTGCATGAAGAGGAAGGCGAGGCGAGCGGCGACGGAGCCGCGCTCCAGTCCAGGGAACGAACGGTTGAGGTCGCGGCGGTCAGGCAAATAGCGCGATTGGGCGTTGAAGCCGAAGACGTTGACGATCGGCACGGTGATCAGGCAACCGGCAAGTTCGCGCGGAGCAAGCTTTTCGAGGACGCGGCCGATGATCTCGACGCCGTTCACTTCGTCGCCGTGGACGGCGGCGCTGATCCAGACGGTGGGGCCTGGCTTGGCGCCGTTGACCACCATGATCGGCAGCGTGAGGCTGGTGCCGGTCGGGAGCTTGGCGACCGGAATTTCGATGCGGCGGCGTTCGCCGGGGTTCACAAAGACGCCGGCGACTTCGATGGGGAGGTTGCTGACTTTTGGCACGGCTCGTCCTTGAGTTGTCAGGCTAATTCAATTCGTTATCCACCACGGACATATGAATTGAACAAAGACGGCACAACGAGTACGAAGGGAGTTCCAATCCTCCTTGGCGGTTCTGTTTTTTTAGTACCGGCCAGGATGGCTGGGCTATGTTTATCCTTTTCCTTTGTCGCGCTGGAGGCCCGCCTTGGCGTTCTTTTCAATGAACTCGATGATCTTCGCCGCGACGTCGACGCCGGTTGATTTCTCGATTCCTTCGAGGCCCGGCGACGAGTTGACTTCCATCACGACCGCGCCGTGGTTCGAGCGGAGAACGTCGACGCCGGAGATGTTGAGGCCCATCGTGCGGGCGGCGCGGACGGCGGTGGAACGCTCCTCGGGGCTGATCTTCACCTTCTCGGCCGTGCCGCCGCGGTGGAGGTTCGAACGAAACTCGCCTGGCCCGGCTTGGCGCTTCATGCTGGCGACGACTTTGCCGCCGACGACGAAGCAGCGGACGTCGGCGCCGCCGGCTTCCTTGATGTATTCCTGCACGAGGATGTTCGCGTCGAGGCCGCGGAAGGCTTCGATGACCGCTTGGGCCGCCTTCTTCGTTTCGGCGAGAATGACGCCGACGCCCTGGGTTCCTTCGATCAGCTTCACCACCAGCGGCGTGCCGCCGGCGAGGCTGATGACGCCGTCGATGTCTTTGGTTGAGTGGGCGCAGCCGGTGACTGGCAGGCCGACGCCGTCGCGGGCCAGCAGTTGCAGACTGCGGAGCTTGTCGCGCGAGCGGCTGATCGCTTGCGATTCGTTGGCGACGAAGACGCCCATCATCTCGAACTGCCGCACCACGGCGGTGCCGTAGAAGGTATTCGAGGCGCCGATGCGGGGGATGATGGCGTCGACCTTGAGCGGTTCGCCCTGGTAGATCACCTGCGGCCGCCGGGACGTGATGTCCATGTAGCAGCGGAGGTAGTCGACCACGAACATTTCGTGGCCGCGGTTCTTGCCGGCCTCTTTCAGTCGCGTCGTCGAATAAAGCGACGGCCGCCGCGACAGGATCGCGATCCTCATTCTGATCTCCGTTTCTTTCTCTTCGCTGGCTTCTTCAATGATGCTTGGGAAACGCGCGACTGACTCACAACATACGACCGACCGGGGTCGACCACAAACCTCCCGCGCACCGCTTCGCGACCGAGGAGCATGCGGAACCCCATTTCGTCGCGGGCGGCGAGGGTAAGTTCGATCGGCCACCGCTGACCGCCGAGTTCAATTTCGACCTGCACCACGGGACGATGGGACATGTGGCCGCTGGAACTGCGTATATGGCGAAACTCTAGCACAGGAGCTTCGGCGCGGAGAGTCGTTTTCGAATCTCGCTGCAGCGGGTGGACGACAAACCGCACCCAGCGAGTTCCGTCGCGATCGAACTCCTCGACGTCGAAGGCGTGTAGCGACGAGCTACGGGCGCCCGTATCGATCTTCGCCTTGATCGCGTCGATGCCGAGGGCAGGGAGCGAGATCCATTCGCGCCAGCCGACGATCGGTTTCGGAGGTTTCTGCGACGCCGTCATGGCGGTGCGGGGTTGGCGGGTGGGGTAGTTCTGGCAATTGCTTAGCTATTGAACCACGACGACACGACGGGCACAACGGAAGTCCGCTGGTCATCCCTATTTCTTTTTGCGCCTTTGCGCCTTTGCGTGAGATTTTAGAGGGAGATGTCTCACGCAAAGGCGCGAAGGCGCAAAGGAAAATGGGGAGGTAGTTGCTATTCTTGGCGAACCTTGGCGTCCTTGGCGGTTAGTTCTTTTGACTTGGCGCTTTGCCTGCTTTATTCAACTGAATGGCTACAGGCCTGGGCTGCTTTGCATGATGCCGCCGTCGGCGAAGATGGTGGTGGCGGTGATGTAGCCGGCGGCGTCGCTGGCCAGGAACGCGACGACGCTGGCGATTTCGCTCGGCTGGGCCATGCGGCCGAGGGGGATCGCGTCGTTGAGCTTTTTGAGCAGCGCGGGGTCGTTCATCGTCGAGGTGTTGATCGGCGTCGCGACGGCGCCGGGGCCGACGCCCGTCACGAGAATCTTGTGGGGGGCGAGTTCGAGGCCCGCGGTGCGGGTGAGCATCCGCATCCCTCCCTTCGAGAGGCAGTACGCCGTGTTGCCCGGCATCGGCCAATCTTCGTGGACCGACGTGATGTTGATGATCCGTCCGCCGGAACCTTGCTTGATCATCTGCTTCGCGGCGACCTGCGTGCCGAAGAAGGCGCTCTTCAAGTTGATGTCGAGGACCTTCTCGTACTGTGCTTCGGTGGTGTCGAGCACGCTGGTACGGGTTTCGACGCCGGCGTTGTTGACCATGACGTCGAGGCGGCCGAACTTGGCGACGGCGGCGTCGACGAGCTTCTGCAGGTCGGCGACTTGGCTGACGTCGGCGTCGACGCCGATCGCTTGTTCGCCGAGGGCGGCGAGTTGCTTTTCGAGTGCCTCGGTCGCTTCGGGGTGGGCGACGTAGTCGATGACGACGCTGGCGCCTTGCTTGGCGAGTTCGAGGACGATCGCCATGCCGATGCCGCTATTGCCGCCGGTTACGACGGCGACTTTACCTTTGAGATTCATCTGTTAAGTCCTTTTTTCTCTTGGCTCCTCCTCCGCGCCTTTGCGCCTCTGCGAGAGATCTGAAAACGAAAGATCTCTCGCAGAGGCGCAAAGGCGCAGAGAAAGAAGTGAGCTATGTGAATTGTTTTTCCTACGTCCTCGGTGAGAAACTACTGGTCGTTAACCAAGACGTTGAAGTAGGTGATCGCCGACGCGGAGAGCGTTAGCCATCGCGGTGAGGGCGGGGTTCACCGCGCCGATGCTGGGGAAGAAGCTCGTGTCGACGACATACAAATTGTCGACCTCATGGGCATTGCAGTTCACGTCGAGCACTGATGTTTTCGGATCAGCGCCGAAATGGCACGTGCCGGCCTGGTGGGCGACGCCGCCGAGGTCGATCTCGTTCTTCATGTACAAGTTGCGCGGGATCAGATGATCGTGCATGTCGAGCTGGTTGAGCATCGACTTCAGCTTCTCGTAGAGTTTGTTCTTCGCCACCTGATTCGACGGCGTGTAGTTGAGCGTGATCGTCCCCTGCGCGTTGACGGTGACGCGATTTTCTTGGCGCGGCAGATCTTCAGTCGAGAGCCAGAAGTCGACGGCGTGTTTGGCGATCTGCTCCAGCGACCACTGCGGGGCGAGCAGCGTCTCGATCGGCTTCTCGCCGCGGAACATCGGGGCCTGCGATTTGCCGACCATTTGGATGTTGCCCATCGGAAACTCGTACCCCGGCATGCCGAAGTAGAAGTCGTTCAGGCCGAGCGTCTTCTGGTAGACCGTGGGGTTCGGCTCCTTCGACAGCGCGAGCACCGCCTGACTGTTGTGGAACATGTAGTT
This sequence comes from Pirellulales bacterium, assembly GCA_041740115.1. GTDB lineage: Bacteria > Planctomycetota > Planctomycetia > Pirellulales > Lacipirellulaceae > Lacipirellula. The sequence continues at coordinate 9,867 of JBGSMO010000084.1, read as the reverse complement.
TCGGCCGACCTGGTCGGAACCGTTGGCGAGGCCGCGGGGATGCTGGTCGTTGGCCGACATCAGCAGCAGCTTCGCCGAGTTGGCGGCCCCGCAGGAGACGACGACGATGCTGCCGGTGAACTCGATCGGATTCCCTTCGTGCGTGGCGTGGACGCGCGTCACCTCACGACCGGTCGCGCTCGTCTGCAGGCGATGAACCATCGCGTTGGTCATCAGCGTAACGTTGGGGAACTCCAGCGCCGGGCGAACGGCGAGGACGTCGGCATCGGACTTCGCGTGAACGACGCAGGGGAAGCCGTCGCAATCCATGCAGCGAACGCAGCGGCTGAACGCCATCTGCGCTTCGTTGAGCATGATGCCGCACGGCGAGTGGAACGGACGATAACCGGCGCGAGCGAGATCGTCGGCGAGCTTCTGGATCCGCGGTTCGTGCGAGACCGCCGGGTGGGGATAGGGACCGCTCGACGGCGGCTCGGTCGGATCCTCGCCGCGGGCGCCGTGGACGTGGTACATCTCCTCGGCTTGTTGGTAATACGGCTCCAACTCTTCGTAACTGATCGGCCACGCCGGCGAGACGCCGTCTTGATGTTGCCGCTCGGCGAAGTCTTCCTGGCGAAGGCGATAGAGGGCGGCGCCGTACATCTTCGTGGCGCCGCCGACGAAGTAGTGGACGCCCGGTTGGAACGCCTTGCCATGCTTGTCGTACCAAATGTCTTTGGAGACGTAGCGGTTGTCGACGAAGACGGCTTCGGCACTCCAGTTCTCAGGTTCGCGCTTGAGCCAATCGCCCCGTTCCAGTAGCAAGATCTTCTTGCCGGAGGGGGCGAGGCGGCGGGCGAGCGTGCCGCCGCCGGCGCCGCTGCCGATGATAATGACGTCGTATTGTTCGGCCATGGCTTACTACTCCCCCTCACTTGTAGGGAGGGGTTAGGGGAGGAATTGTTGGCTAGGCACAAGTGTAGGTCACGATTAGCGATTAAGAATGGGACGCGGATTGTCGCGGATTTGGCGGATAGACGCGGATTCATGCAAGCAAGCAAGTTGATTGCTTTGATCCGCGAAAATCCGCTCAATCCGTGTTCATCCGCGTCCTATTCGTCGTCTCCTCTAATCGGCTCACTCAACTCTTTATCAAGACAATCGAGGATCTTGCCTCGCAACGATATGGGGTCTGTCCGGTTATCAGCGGCGTTGGCGAGTTGTTGATGTCATGCGGGCTGTCGAGAGCCGTGTCGATCAAGCGACGCCACGCCTCGCCTTGCGGCAGGGGCGGGAGTTCGAAGTCGAGCGGTTCCCAAAAGGCGTTCAGGGCGACGTAGAGGCGCTCGGCGCCGTCGGAGCCGGCGAGTTCGTACGCCAACGCACGCGAACCTTTGCCCCAGTCAGGTTGATTGAGTTCAACGCCATGCCAGGTGATCTGCGACCCGCCGGGATCTCCCCAGAACGCCCAGCTACGGAAGAGCGACGAGCGTTGGTGAAACGCGATTAGTTCGCGTGTGAACCGCAATATGCCGGCATGCCGCGTCACGTTGTCCCAATCGAACCACGACAGTTCGTTGTCCTGGCAGTAGGCGTTGTTGTTCCCCTGTTGCGTGCGGCGGACTTCGTCGCCCATCAGCAGCATCGGTCGGCCTTCGGAGAAGAACAGCAACGTTAACGCGTTCTTGATCTGCCGGCGGCGGAGCGATTCGATCGTGGCATCGTCGGTCGGCCCCTCGACGCCGCAATTCCAGCTGAAGTTGTCGTCTGTGCCGTCGCGGTTCCGCTCGCCGTTCGCCTGATTATGCTTGGCGTCATAGGTGATGAGGTCGTTGAGCGTGAACCCGTCGTGAGCAGTGATGAAGTTAATGCTACGATCAGGGTTGCGGCCTGACTCGTGGAAGAGATTGCGGCTGCCGACGAGGCAATCAGCGAGTCCGGCGACCATCCCAGCCTCGCTCTTCACGAAGCGGCGGACGTTGTCGCGGTAGCGGCCGTTCCAGACGCCCCAGCGGTCGCCGGCGAAATGGCTCACATCGTACAGGCCGCCGGCGTCCCAAGCCTCGGCGATAATCTTTGTCCCGGACAAGAACGGATCGGACTCGATGTCATACAGAATTGGCGCTCGTTCGAGCGGGGCGCCATCCCAACGGCGGGAGAGGCTCGCCGCGAGGTCGAAACGAAAGCCGTCGACGTGCATCTCAGTCACCCAGTAACGGAGGCAATCGAGAATCATCCGCCTCACGACGGGGTTGTTGGCGTTGACCGTGTTGCCGCAGCCGGTGTCGTCGATGTAGTGCGCCGGATCGCTGGGATCGTGGATGTAGCAGGCTTCGTTATCGAGGCCGCGCCACGAAAGCGTCGGGCCGTTCTCATCCCCTTCGGACGTATGGTTAAAGACGACGTCGAGAATCACCTCGATGTCAGCGCGATGGAGAGCTTTCATCATGTCGCGGAACTCGTTGACGGCGGCGAGCGGTTCGTGGCGAGAACTATAAGCGGCGTGCGGGGCGAACCAAGCGACCGGCTGGTACCCCCAGTAATTGACGCCGCTCGGCGCATCTTGCGGATCGAACTGCTGCACCGGCATCAGTTCGACTGTTTTCACGCCAAGCTGTTGCAGGTAGGGAATCTTTTCGATGAGGCCCGCGTATGTGCCGCGTTTCTCGGCCGCGACGCCTGAGTTGGGATTTTTCGTGAAGCCTGCGACGTGCATCTCATAGATCACTGAGTCGACATAGGGCCGTTGGAGCGGTGCGTCGCCTTCCCATTCGTAAGCGGCCGAGTCGACGACGACGCTCTTCAGCGCGAACGCCGCGTTGTCGCCGGGAGTACATGCGGCCTCACGCTGATAGTTCGCCAGATTCGCTACTTCGCGCGCGTAGGGATCAACCAACAGCTTCGTCTCATCGAACCGCAATCCTTGCGACGGCTCAAATGGCCCACCGGCGCGATAGGCATAAAGTTGGCCCGTCTTCACACCCTCGACATGAATGTGCCAATAGTCGTAGGTGCGGTTCAGCGTGGGATCAAGCACGAACTCGCGCGACGGCGCCGCGTCGCCGGGTTGATCGAACAATTGCAGCGTCACGCCCGTCGCATGCTTCGAGTGGAGACAAAAGTTGACGCCCGCGGCGTCGACCGTGGCGCCGATCGGTACGGCTCGTCCTGGCGTGGCGCCGGTCATCTCACTGCCGCCCTCCGTACTCGAACAGCATCGAGACGATCAACGCGGTCCAACCCGTTTGATGGCTCGCCCCGACGCCGGCGCCCGTGTCTCCGTTGAAATACTCGTGGAACGGAATGTGATCCCGCCAGTTCGGATCGGTCTGAAAGTAGTCGTTCTCGCCCCAGACGGCGCGCCGACCATTGCGGCTGCGATCGGGCAAGAAGATGCGCGTTAACCGTGCGGTGATTTCCGAGGCGACTTCGTCGAGATTCTTCAGCACGCCCGAGCCTGTCGGGAATTCGACTTTCAAGTCGTCGCCATAGTGGCGATAGAACTCATGGAGCGCGCGAACGATCATGTAGTTCACCGGAAACCAGATCGGCCCGCGCCAGTTCGAGTTGCCCCCGAACAACCGGCTGTCCGACTCGGCCGGCAAATACTTCACGACGAACTCGTGCCCTTCGGCTTTCAGCTCATAGGGATGGTCGAGGTGGTAGCGCGACAGCGAGCGGACGCCGTAGTCGGAGAGGAAACCCGCGGGGTCGAGCATCCGATGCAGGATTGCCGTGAGTCGTTCGCGCGTTAGGATCGCCATCAAGCGCGAGTTGTTGGCGCCAGGGATGGCGACCGGGGCGACGTTGCGGAGCAAGTCGGGGCGATGCTTCAGAAACCACGCGGCTCGCTCGATAAACAAGTCGAGCCCCGCAAAGCGATCTGGCTCCGCGGTCAACACCGCGAAGAGAGGGACGAGGCCGACCATCGAGTGAATCTTCAGCGCATGAGTCGTGCCGTCGGTCATCAACACCACGTCGTAGAAGAACTGGTCTTCCTGGTCCCACAGGTCGATCCCCTGCCCGTCCATGTTCGTCATCGCATGGGCGATGTAGAGGAAGTGCTCAAAATACTTGAGCGCCATGTTCTGGTAGAAGGGATCGTGCTTCGCTAGCTCCGCGGCGATCGTCATCATCGCGATGCAGTACTGAGCCATCCAGCTCGTGCCGTCGCTCTGCTCCAACTGCTCGCCGTTTGGCAGCGGCGTATCGCGATCGAAGCAGCCGATGTTATCCATCCCGAGAAAGCCGCCGCCGAAAACGTCACGCCCGCAGCTATCCTTGCGATTGATCCAGAAGGCGAAGTTGAGCATCTCGTTTTGGAAAATCTCTTTCAGAAACTCCAAATCGGCGACGCCCGTGTCTTCCCTTTCAATCTGATAGACCCGCCACGCGGCAAACGCCGTGACGGGGGGATTCACATCGTCGAAATCCCACTCGTACGCAGGAAACTGGCCGTTGGCATGCTGGTACCACTCGTAGCCCATCCGCAGCAGTTGCTTCTTCGCGCTGTAGGGATCGAGCCGCGCCATCGCGATGCAGTGGAACGCCAAGTCCCAACTCGCGTACCAGGGATACTCCCAGGTGTCGGGCATCAGGATGACTTCGGCGTTGTGAAGTTCCTTCCAACGATGATTCCGGCCATGCCAACGCTCGGGAGGGGGCGTCGGCTGCGTTTCGTCTCCCTTGAGCCAGCGAAAGACGTCGAAGTGGTAATACTGTTTAGACCAGAGCAAGCCGGCGCATGCTTGCCGTGCGATGACGCGCTCGTCGGGGCCGAGTTTCGCCGGCAGGATCGTCTGAAAAAACTCGTCGGCCTCGCCGCGCCGTTGCGAGAGGATTTGATCGAAGTCGCCGAATGGCGCCGAATGAGGTTCCGCGCGAAAGCGGACTTCGACGGTCGACGTGCCGCCGGCGGGGATCTCGAACCGAACGTGGCCGGCGAGCTTGCTCCCTTGCCGGTCGTTCACCGCCGCGAGGTTGTTGTGGATCACTCGCTCGTGAAACCCGTCTTTCACGAACGGCGTCGGGTTGGGCCCCTCGCCGAGACGTTCGAAGTTGGTTTCGTTCTCGGTGAAGAAGAGATCGACCGGCCGACTGTCGCCGCTGCGGACGTACCACCAGCGCTCGCCGACTGGCTCGGCGTTGGTGTACGCCGCCATGGGCCCGGCGACGCGGATGGCGGGGCGCTCCTCGCCAAGATCCCACGACCAGCGGTTGCGATACCAAAGATGGGGCAGAATATGGAGCGGCGCCGCGTCGGGGCCGCGGTTGACGGCGGTGATCCGGCAGAGGATGTCTTCGGGGCTCGCCTTGGCGTACTCAACGGTGACGTCGAAGTAGCGGTTGGCGCGGAAATCGGCTTCCATCGCATCGAAGAGCTCATACTCCGGCTGCTGCTGGTTCCGCTCGCCGTTGACTTTCACTAGGTCGTCGTAAGGATACGCGGCCTGCGGATACTTATAGAGCATCCGCATGTAAGCGTGGGTCGGCGTCCCGTCGAGGAAGAAGTAGTACTCCTTGACGTCCTCGCCATGGTTCCCCTGCGGATTGCTGAGGCCGAACATCCGCTCCTTGAGGATCGGGTCTTTCTCGTTCCAGAGGGCGACCGAGAGGCATAGATGCTGCTTCTCGTCGCAGAAGCCGGCCAAACCATCCTCGTTCCAACGATAGGCGCGGCTGCGGGCGTGATCGTGGGGAAAGTAGTTCCAAGCGTCGCCGCCCGCGCTGTAATCCTCACGGACGGTGCCCCAGGCGCGATCGCTGAGAAACGGGCCCCAGCGGCGCCAATCGCCTTCGCCGGCGTTGCACTGGTTGAGGCGGGTTTGTTCGGCGCTAGTTGGCATGGAAGCGTTGTCTGAAGAGATTGAGGCGCCACTGGCATCTTGCCAGTGCTGAAGTGGCGACTCGCTCGGCACTTTTCACTGGCGACACGCCAGTGGCACCCATACCGGTGGTACGCGTCGTCACTTCAACACGCGAAAGAATACCTGATCATGTCGCAGATTGCCTATTCTGAACTTGATTGAACTCAGACTTTGTCTGAAAGCCGGCTGACGAGGTCGTCTTGTCGCGATATATTGGTTTGCGATGCTGCGGAGTCAGCAATCAGGCCGGAGGAGTGCAGTGGATGCAATTGGGCGATCGATGCTGATGACAGCCGTCGACGGACGGACGGCCGACGTATCGATCTTCTCGCCCGCATCGCCGCAGGCTGCCTGGATCGTTGATCTGGCGATTCTCACCCTGGCGATCATCGGCATCATCTTTCTGGTCGTCGAAGGGGTGCTCTTCTATTCCGTCTGGCGGTTTCGCCGCAGCAAGAGCGACGCGCCGGGCGAACCGGCCCAGGTTTACGGCAGCGAGCCGATCGAAATCGCCTGGACGGCGGCGCCGACGATGATCGTCTTCTTCCTGGTGCTCGTCACCACGCGGACGCTGTGGGAGGTCGAAGCGGCGCCGACGACGCCCCGTGAGGGGGACCAGGCGCTGTTCGTCACCGTCATCGGCCATCAATGGTGGTGGGAGTACCGCTACGACAGCTACGATGGCCGCAAGCTCGGCTTCATCACGGCGAACGAGTTACACATTCCGAGCGGCGACGAACAAACGGCGCGGCCTGTCCACCTTACGCTGCAATCGGGCGACGTCTGTCACAGCTACTGGGTGCCGCGGCTAGGGGGCAAAGTCGATCTAATCCCCGGTCGGACGAACCTCCTGTCGTTCGAAACTATGGAGCCGGGTCTCTATCTCGGCCAATGTGCGGAGTATTGTGGCGCTCAACACGCAAACATGATGCTGCGCGTCGTCGCCGAACCGGCGGCGGAGTTCGAGACGTGGCTGGCGCAGCAAGCGCAACCCGCTGTGGAAGATGCGGCGGTCGCCGAAGGAAAAGCGGCGTTTTTGGCGAACTCGTGCGTGAACTGTCACCGCATTTCAGGCACGTCGGCCGACGGGAATGCAGCGCCTGATCTGACGCACTTGATGAGCCGGGAGACGATTGCGGCCGGGCAAGTGCCGAACACGCTGAAGAATCTGCGGAAGTGGGTTGACGATCCGCATGAGATCAAGCCGGGCGTGTTGATGCCGGCGTTTGGGTTGAGCGGTGAGGAAGAGGAACAGATTGTGGAGTATCTGCGGACGTTAAAGTGAGATTCAATCAAATGTTTCACGCAAAGGCGCGAAGGCGCAAAGAAGAACAATCTGCAACGCAATCCCCTTTGCGCCTTCGCGCCTTTGCGTGAGATCTTTCTTTAACAGCCTCATTTAAAGCCCCAGATTCCAAGCGAATGGCAACCGTCGACCATCCCCAGCCTTTAGCCATCACCGCGAACACTGCGTCGCGCGGCTGGGCCGCTGCGCTCCATGAATGGACGACGACCGTCGATCACAAAAAGATCGGCATCATGTACGTCTTGATGAGCCTCGTCTTTCTCGTCATCGGCGGGATCGAGGCGCTGCTGATGCGGTGGCAACTCTTCTACGCGCGGAACGACGTTCTCGGGCCGAGCGTCTTCAATCAGCTCTTCACGATGCATGGCACCACGATGGTGTTCTTCGTGGGGATGCCGATTCTCATCGGCATCGGCAACTACATGATTCCGCTGATGATCGGCGCCCGCGACATGGCGTTCCCGCGGCTGAACGCCTTTGGGTTTTGGATCACGCTGTTCGGCGGGTTGCTCACGTATCTCAGCTTGATCACTGGCGCCGCCCCGGAGATCGGCTGGTTTGCGTACGCACCGCTCACTGAGCATACGTTCGACCGGAACGGCGGCACCGACTTCTGGGCGCTCGGCCTGCTCATCAGCGGCATTGGCACGATTGGCGCCGCGGTGAACTTCATCGCCACGATCCTCGGCATGCGGGCCCCTGGCATGACGATGCGGAAGATCCCCTTCTTCGCGTGGACGATGCTCTGGACCTCGTTCCAGATGCTGCTCGCCATCCCGCCGCTCACTGCCGCGCTGGTGATGATCCTGTTTGATCGCCAATTCGGCGCCCACTTCTTCGATGTGCAGAACGGCGGCTCGGCCTACTTGTGGCAGCACTTGTTCTGGTTCTTCGGCCACCCTGAAGTTTACATCCTCATCCTGCCGGTCTTCGGTATGGTGTCGGAGGTGATCCCCGTCTTCTCGCGCAAGGTGCTGTTCGGCTATGAGTTCATGGCCGCGGCGACGATGGCGATCGCGTTCATCAGCCTCGGCGTCTGGGCCCATCACATGTTTTGCGTCGGGATGAGCCGCACGCTCGACCTCTACTTCGCCGCGGCGAGTTTGATCGTCTCGATTCCGACCGGCATCAAGTTCTTCAACTGGCTCGCGACGATCTACGGCGGACGGATCAGTCTGGCGTCGCCGATGTTGTTCGCCTTCGGGTTCCTCTCGATGTTCCTCATCGGCGGGTTGACCGGCATCATGCTCGCCGCGGCGCCGTTCGACTTTCAACTCTCCGACAGTTACTTCGTCGTCGGCCACTTCCACTGGGTGCTAATCGGCGGAACGCTCTTCGGGACGTTCGCGGGGATTTACTACTGGTACCCAAAGGTGACGGGCCGCATGCTCTCGGAGCGGCTCGCCGCGTGGCACTTCTGGCTCCTCTACATCGGGTTCATTCTCACCTTCGGGCCGATGCACATCTCCGGCATCCTCGGCATGCCGCGGCGGATTTACACCTACGACCCCAGCCGCGATTGGGAGTGGTGGAACCAACTCACGACGATCGGCGCACTGGTGCAGACGCCAAGCTACGCGATCTTCGTCTACAACCTTGTCTCCTCGCTCTGGAAAGGAAAGCCGGCGGGCGACGATCCGTGGGATGCTTGGACGCTGGAATGGACCACCAGTTCGCCGCCGCCGAGTTACAACTTCGAGACCGAGCCGGTCGTCCACAGCCGCCGCCCGCTGTGGGACTTGAAGCATCCGGATGATCCTGACTGGCAATATGAGTGATGGAGGCGTTATCGCTTTAACCACAGAGCTCACAGAGAACACGGAGGAACTACAGAACATGGCTGTCAGCGATCAGCCGTCAGCTATCAGCCAGAGATAAAAATTCCTACAACTTGAGACATTCCTCCGACTTTGCCTTTCCTCCGTGCTCTCTGTGTTCTCCGTGGTAAATCGATTCAGTTAGCTAAAAGATGACCTACTCCGCCGCCGAACTGCCGATTCCGCCAGAGATCGCCCCCGAGCGAACGCTCAGCGCTGCGCAGTGGGGGATGGCGAGCTTCCTCGTGTCGGAAGTAGCGTTCTTCAGCACGCTGATCGTCGCCTACGTCACCTTCCTCGGTCGTGATACGGTCGGTCCGACGCCGGCTCAGGCGCTCTCGCTGAAACTGGCATTTGGCACGACCCTCTGCCTCGTCGCGAGCAGCGTGATCATTCACTTCGCCGAAGCGGCGCTGCGACGCGGCAACCAAGCCGCTTTCAAAATATTGTGGGCCATGACCATCGCCCTCGGCGTGGCGTTCCTCCTCGGCACGGCCTACGAGTGGCACGACTTGATCACCGAACAGCAGCTCACGATCAGCCGCAATTTGTTCGGCACTACTTACTACACGCTCGTCGGTTTCCATGGCCTCCACGTCACCGCCGGCGTCATTGCGATGTCGATCATCCTGCTGCTTGCCACGCGCGGGGCCGTCACGAAGGAGCATGAAACGGGCGTCCAGCTCGTTTCGTGGTACTGGCACTTTGTCGACGTCGTCTGGATCGTCGTCTTCTTAGTCGTCTACGTCGGCGCCAAAGGGGGAACGGCATGAGCGACGCCCTTCGCCAAGTCGACGATCGCGAACGCGACGACAATGCTATCGAATTGCCGGCGCCAACCGTGGCGCCGCTCGTCTTCGCACTCGGCATCGCGCTTCTCGCCGCCGGCGTGGCGATG
>JBGSMO010000061.1:0-32866 GCA_041740115.1 Pirellulales bacterium | reverse complement strand
GAACGTAATCAAACTGCCAAGCAGCGCGAACAAAGCGTTGGTGGCGTAGGGCTTGAATGCATCCATGATAGTCACCTCAATTTAAGAGAAAATGAAGGCAGGTCGACCACGGTGGTTGCGATCGTTCCTGATCAGAAAAGGTGGGGGGCGATTCAAAGTTCTTTGCCGACTAAAAAAAGGGACCCAGTGGCCAAAATGCCTCCGCTACGCCCCGCAGTGCGACGGAAGTTGATCGAGGAGAACCCGTTTACCGACGTGGCGGCGCCCGCCCAAGTGAATACGGCACGCGCCCATTTCATCACTCGTGAGGTAACAGAGAAAGTAATTGCCGCCTGCCCCGACGTGGAATGGCGGCTGATCGTTGCTTTGAGCCGCTACGGCGGCCTCCGTTGCCCCAGCGAGACGCAGGCGCTTCGATGGGGGGATGTCGACTGGGAGAACAACAGAATCAACGTCCCGAGCCCCAAGACGGAACACCTCGCCGGCGGAGCCTATCGGACCATTCCGCTGTTTAAGGAACTACGGCCGATCCTGGAAGAAGCCTTCGATCTCGCCGAGCCGGGAAGCCGCTACGTCATCGGCCGTTACCGCGGCGACAATCAGAACCTGCGGACACAGTTTGAGCGCATTCTCCGGAGGGCCGGAGTTAGGGCATGGGAGCGGCTGTTTCACAATCTGCGGGCTAGCCGTGAGACGGAGCTAACCGGCGAGCATCCGCTGCACGTCGTTTGCAATTGGATTGGCAATTCAGCCATCATTGCCGCCAAGCATTACCTGCAAGTGACGGACGACCATTTCGCGAAAGCGACGGGCGTGAGGGCCGAGGGGGTAGTCTCAGACGACGGAAGCACAGGCGGCGCGAAATGCGGCGCACTCGATGCTCAAACCGTGGCGCAAAATGCGGCGCAGCATCCGGTCGCGGAGAGCCGCACGCGCACGCAGACCGCAAAAAAAGCCCGGGAAAAACGGGCTGAAGTGCGATCTCATGCGCCTGCACGCGATACTGTACAAGCGCACAGAGTACCCCGTAGGGGAGTCGAACCCCTGTCTGCGCCGTGAGAGGGCGCTGTCCTGGGCCACTAGACGAACGGGGCGTAAGTGACATGAATCGAGAATTTTCCGCCATCAGGGGCCGATTGTCAATCGGTCCGCACGCTGCGGTTTACGACGTAATTCCCTTGGTGAGTGCCATAAACGCCGTCTCCAGATTGATTTCTTCCTCTGTCAGCCGCGTCAGCCGATGCCCCGCGTCGACCAACGCCTTCGACAGCTCGCTGTAGTCATGCTCGCCGACGACGAGCGTCACGCGCAGCTGGCCGTCGTGGGCTTCGACCTTTTCGACATAGCTCGCTTGCTCGATCAGCGCGGCCGCCGGATCGTTGTCGCCGGCGATGCCGATCCGCAGCACCGTTTGCTGGCGGACGAGCTTCATCAGTTCGTCGACCGTGTCGTTGTAGTGCAGCTCCCCTCGCTCGATGATGCCGACCTTGTTGCAGATGTCGGCAAGCTCCGGCAGGATGTGGCTGGAGACCATGATCGTCTTGCCCATGTTGCGGAGCTCTTTCAGCAAGCCGCGAATCTCGATACGGGCCCGCGGGTCGAGACCGCTGGCCGGCTCGTCGAGCAGCAATACTTGCGGATCGTGCAGCAATACGCGCGCAAGGCCGAGCCGCTGCGTCATGCCGCGCGAGAGGCTGGTGACAAGAGCTTCGCGTTTGTAGCCAAGGTCGACGAGCTCCAGCACCTCGTCGCAAATCTTCCGTCGCGCATGCCCTTTGATCCGATACGCCGCGGCGAAGAATTCGAGGTATTCGATCACCTTCATGTTGTCGTACACGCCGAAGAAGTCGGGCATGTAGCCGATGATGCGGCGGATCTCCTTCGGCTTCGAGTAAATCGAATAGCCGCCGACGTACGCCTCGCCCCATGTGGGGTTGAGCAGCGTCGCGAGGATGCGCATCGTCGTCGTCTTGCCGGCGCCGTTGGGGCCGATGAAGCCGAAGACGTCGCCCTTCTCGAGCTTCAAGTCGATCTTATGGATGGCGTAGAGCTCGCCGTACTTTTTCGTGAGGTCGCGGGCTTCGATCATTTGGGAGCTTTCAGCAGTCAGCGTTCAGCGGTCAGTAGTCCGTCATTAGGTTTTGATGCTAGTTGCTGGCTGCTGAATGTTGCCGTTATCCAGCATCTAGCAACCAGCACCGAACATCTAAGCCTCGGATCACTCCTCCGCCTCTTCCAACGGAATCACAAATCGATAGTACACCCACCGGCGATCCTGGTCGCTGGCTAGCGGTCCCTCGCCGTCGGTCCAGTTCGAGCCGGCGACGTTTGAGGCGCGGGCCAGGAGGATGGCCTGGTTCCCTTGCAGCAGGCGGCTCATGTCGAGGAACGCTTGGTAACGACTTGGTCCTTGCGTATACGCCTCGGCGCCGAGGACGTCGTGAAACATCATCGCCGTGGCGAGTTGGGGGACGTCGGTGCTATGGAGTTCGAGCCGCGCCGGGCCTTCGTTCGGCGCGGCCGGGAGCGCGTCCTGCCTGCCTGCCGCGGCGAGGAGGGCGGTCTTCACGCGCGTCGGCTGCAGCGTATCGTCGATCGTCGCGACGGCGCCGTCGGCGAGGTTCGGCAACGCGTAGGCGAGGTTGCCGTGCATCAGCACGCAGTCTTGAAGCTCGACCCCGGTGCGGTTAGTGAGGTGCCCCGCGAGCAAGTCGTCATCGAGGCCGCGGAGTTCGGCGGCGATGGGTTCGATGAGTTCCCCGGTCCAACGGCCCACGAGCGTGCGCGTCGACCATTCTTGCACGGGCAGGCCGACGATCTCGGTCAGGGGCGGGTTGAAGGCGTAGCCGCGTTCGAAGAGGGTCGTTTGGCCGCCGCTGCCGCGCATGCCGTCGAGGCCGTAGCCGGTGGAGCCGAGCCAGGCGACGAGTTGCGATTGGTTGTCGCCGGGGTCGGGACGACCCGGCTCGCCGAGGGGTTTGCCTGCGAAGTTGGGGGCGAGGGCGAGATCGTAGCGCTCGACGCGAGGACTGAAGAAGTGAGTGTAGACCGTGCCGCGCGCCGCGCCGCTCGTCAGATCGACGTCGACAAACTCGACTTGATTAACGCGGAGGCTGTCTCCTTTCATCCAGTGGGCCGCCCAGTACGCCGCGGCGGAGACGCCGACGACGATCAGCGGAAAGGTGATCCAGGTCAACTCCATCCGCTTCAGCAGCCTCTTCACCAGGAAGTAATCGCCCGGGCCGATCAGCAAGATGTAGCCGATCACCAGCAGCGCGACCAAGCCGAACGGCGCCGGCGTGACGCCTTGGAACGCGACGTCGAGCGATCGCCGCAAGCGGTCGATGAGATCGTCCTGATAGCCGTAGTTGTTCTCGTCGTTCCTAGTGGCCAGGGGCCACTGCAGCGCCTGTCGGAGCAAGTTCGGTCGGCCCGCCCAATCGACGATCGGCGCCGCGTCGGGATCGAACGCGACGAACGTCACTTCGCCGAGTCCCTGTCGCGCTCGCACCACCAGCGGCATATCGGACGAGTTGGGACCGGAGAAGGCGAGGATACGGCCCTCGACGTTGGTGAGCTTCGGGACCTGCAGCCGCAAATTGGCGGCATTGGGAACCGGCTCCGTTGCGACGGCGAAACCTTCGATCGGCTGCGACTCGCGCAGCGTCGTCATCGTCTCGTAGGTCCCCGGGACGAACGACGCCAGCGGCCCTTCCGGACCGATGAGTTCCGGAGCGTTCGCGCCGCAGAAGATCACGAGCCGGCCGCCGAGATCGACCCACTTGCGGAGGGCCTCGATCCGCTGCGGGTTGGCGGCGAGAGGTCGGTAGACTTCGGCGTCGGTGCTTCCCAGGCACAGGACGTCGATCGCTTCGTAACCATACCATTCCGTCGGCCAATCGGCGGCGCTAGTGAATTCGACGACGCGCGTCTCCAGCGGATTGTCCTGGTTCCCTTCGCTCCGGGCCAATTCGGCCAGCCCGCGCGACATCGAGAAGGTCGCCACGAAGCGATTCGTGGCGGGACTGCCGTAGCTGACGTACTCGCCGCCCGGTTCTGGGCCAGGGAAGAAGCGCTGCCTCGCGCGCGTCTTGCCGTTTTCGTCGAGAACGCGAACTTCGTACGCGCCGCCATCTTGGCCGGGACGGATGAACAGCCGCGTGCTGGACGGTTTGCCGGCGAAGATGCCGACCGGTCGATCGGGTGCGCTGAAAACCGAGGTCGGGACGCCCTCGGGATCGGGCGTGATGATTTGGATGGCACCAGTGAAGTTATCCTCGCCCCCTTGGAGCGTCACTTCGGCAGGGGTCCAGCAACCGAGTTTGTAGGCGCCGTTGAAGCCGAGCTTCAGCGCGGGGATCGTGAGCTTGGGCGGCTCTTGGGCATGAGCCGTCTGATGCCTGTTTACGAAGGTTGAGAACGCGATGAATAGAATCGCGATGGCAACTCCTCTCCCCCGAGGGGAGAGGTTGGGTGAGGGATTCGAGTTGATGAGTGCGTTGGATTTCATTACTGATGGCAATTGGGGGACAAATCCCTCCCCTAGCCCCTCCCTGCGAGGGAGGGGGATTTTGCTACGGCTTCTCCGCATCGTCGCAGGTGCAGACGAGGCGCCCGCAACCGGGGCATCCGCCGCCGTACTTTTTCGCCACCGCCGCCGAGAGATCGACCCCCGCCACGTTCGCGATCGTCGTCAGCCACGCCAACACGTCGGCGAACTCCAGCGACTGTTCTTCAAGCGTCCCCTCGCGGAGCGCCGCCGCCAGTTCGCCCACTTCTTCCATCAGCCACATGAAGGTGCCGTCGATCCCGCGGGCGACGTCTTTCTCGTGATACATCCCGCGGATGAGCTGCTGAAACTCGCGAAGCGAAACGTCGGCTGGCATGGCAATGGGCATGAATGACGAATGACGAAATCCGAATGACGAACTGCCCATTGTACTGGGAATCGCTCGCGGGGCGAATCCAGGACCGCCTGCGTTTCGACCTTTAGCGTGTCATCCTGAGCGGAGCGAAGGATCTAGCGTTTCTAGCAGCGCCAGATTCTTCGCTCCGCTCAGAATGACAGTGAAACGGCTCTAGCGAATTGCCGGCCCGCGGTTACTTCTGGGCCGCAAACCGGAACGGCTGGCCGCCGGTCAGATCGCTACTCACAATCGTCGGGCACCAATACTTCTCGACATGCTCCACGACCAGATCCGTCCCGGCGAAGTGGTCGACGTGCGGCGCCATCTCGTGGTTGTACATTGTGTCGGTCAGGTCGCGGACGAGCACGACGTTCTGGCCCATCTTCACGAGTTGCCGGATCGCGAACGGCCGGCCGAGGACGCACATGTTGAGATGGACGCCGCAGATGATGACGTTGTCGATGCCGCGCTCCGCAAAGAGATTGACGAGTTCCTGGCCGTTGTCGGTGACGGCGTCGCGCTCGTCGTCGATTTGGACCGCGGCGATTTGCCGTTTCCACGGAGCGCTGATCGCGCACTTCTCGGCGCAGTCGCAGCCCATGTCGGAGTCGTCGATCGGCATTGCCGGCTCGCGCGGTTCGTCGGGGTAATCCCACGCCGTTCCCCAACGCTGGTCGGCGGCGAGCTCGATCGGCGGCTTGGCGTAGGGAGCCGCGATCGCACGGCGGCGCGCCGGCGTCTCTTTGTAGAAGTCGACGCAGGTGCTGGGGGCGTGAACGACCAGCACGCCGGCGTCGCGAGCTTTCGCCACAAACTCATTCAACGGCCCCGCCATCTCGACCACGCGCTCGGCGGCGCCACGGCACCAGTGGTCGTCCCACATGTCGACGACGACGACCGCGGTCCGCTGCGGATCCCAGTCCACCGTCGCCTCAAACGGCGTAAACGCCTCGCCGTCGGCGGCCGGCGGTTTCAGGCCGCGAGTGTGGAGTTTCAGCATCGGCGGTTCGACCGAAGTTTCGGCCCAGGCGATCGCGCCGAACGACGCGACGGCTAGGGCAAACATCATTCGTTTCATGGCGTCCCTGTTGTTCGAGCCGGGAGCGAGATAAGCTCAATGTAACACCTTTAAGTCCAGCGATAGGCGCCATGTCCGAGTTTATCACCGTCGCCCGCGTCGGCGCCATTCCCGAGGGAAGCGGCGGCACCTTCCAAGTCGGCGACCGGCTGGTGGCCGTCTTCAACCGCGGCGGCCAGTATTTCGCCATCGACGACCTTTGCCCCCATATGGGGGCGTCGCTCGGCGCCGGCTACATGGACGAGGAGGGAGTGGTCACCTGTCCCTGGCACGCTTGGCATTTCTCGGTCTGCGACGGCACCTGGTGCGACAACCCGCGGATCAAGATCGACGCGTTCGAGACCCGCGTCGTGGGGGATGAGATTCAGGTCCGCAGGACGCCAATCAAGCAGTAGCCGCCGGTTAACGACCGGCCGGAGAGGGGGAGATTTATGATTGCTGATTGATGATTTCTGATGTGCTGGCGAGATGGAGTCGCCCATTCCAAATCAGAAATCATAAATCCTAAATCATACATCTCTTCATTACCGCTCCGGCGGCTCGTTGAGCCGCGGCTCCTCGTCAGTCGACGTTCGGCACCCACTCCACGCGGATCGTTTGTTCGATCTTCTGCTCGACGACTTGGCCGGCGGCGGCGATCTTGAGATTCGTCACCTGCGTGATCTTCGATTGCTCCAAGCGGCCCTCGGCGCCGTTGAACAACACCTCGCCGCTTGACTCTTGGCTCGGCACTTCGACTGTCACTTCGCCGCCGGCGAAGCTGACTTCGACCTTCGCGCTGAACTTCTCCAGCTTCGTGCCGTCAGTCTCCACCGGACCTTCGTACTTGTAGGTGGTGACGGCCGTTTGCGTGCCGACGACCGGGAGCTTCGCTTCGGTAGTGCTGGTCCATTCCTTGCCGACTTCGAGCGTCTCGGGAAGAACGAACGACGCCTGGCCGACCATCTTCTTGAAACCCGCGGCGCTGGCGAGCTCGCCCATTTGAGCGGCGCCAGGTTGGTTTTTGAGCGCTTCAGCCACCGCTTCGGGAACGACGACGTCGGTCACTTCGCCGCGCGGCGTCATCGTGACGATGAAGGGATGACCGGTGACCGCCTTGAGCAACGGAGCGGCCATCGCCGCTTGGCCTTGCGGATCTTCCTTCGCGTCGGTGTCGATGTCGGACTTCATCCCGTCGGCGGTCGAAATGCTCATCCGCATCCGATCGACGCGCTGCTCCAGCACAGCCGAGCCATCGGGCTTCACTTCCTTGACGGTCCATGACATGTCGATCGTCAGCACCGAGTCGACCGACATGTCGCCGCCGGCGCCGGTCTTGGCGACCTTCGTGTCCTGGCTCATCTGGAAGCGGTTGGTCAGTCCGGGGGTGAACTTCCAGACGACCGCGTCGGCGGCGCGAGCCGTCGACGCCGCAGCGGTAAGCAGCAGGAGCGTGCAGGCCAGAACATGTGGGCGGAAGAGCGTGACGAGCGACGACATAGATTCTTGTTCCGTATAGTTGGCTAGCGGCGAGTCGGCGGTAGAGCAGGGATTGGAGCGGCAAAAGCGCCCCCGCGAGCCCCTCCCTTTATGGGAGGGGTTCTTCGGCCGCAAGAATCATACCACGAAGCTGCCGCCCGGTTCGACTACTATCGCTTCCGCCGCGGTTTGACGGTGAACATCCTCGGCCCAGACGGCCCCATCTTGGGCGATCGGCGGCCAAGTGTTGTAGTGGCAGGGGGTCGTCCTCTTGGGATTCAAAAACTTGACCGCCTCGACGGCGTCCTCGGGGCCCATCGTAAATTGGTCGCCGATCGGCAGCACTGCGAGGTCGAGCCCGCCGAGGCCGATCAGCTTCATGTCAAGGAACAGGGCCGTATCGCCGGCGAAGTAGAGCCGCTTCCCTGCTAGCTCCAGGAGGAACCCGCCCGGGACGCCGCCGTAAGCTCCGTCGGGGGTGCTGGAACTGTGGTGAGCGATCGTGAACTTCGCGCGACCGAACGGCTGTTGCACGCTGCCGCCGGGATTCATCGGGACGACCTTATCCTCTGCGACCCCTTCTCGTTTGAGCCACTCCGTCACCTCGTACCCGGCGAGGACCGTGGCGCCAGTCCGCTTGGCGATTGCCGGGGCGTCGGCTACATGGTCGAAGTGGCCATGGGTGAGGAGGATGAAATCGGCCTCGGCCTTGTCGGCCTTGATGGGGGCCGCAGGGTTATCGTTCAGATAGGGATCGATCAGCAGTCGATGGCCATCGGCTTCGAGGGCGAAGCAGGAGTGGCCGAGCCAAGTGATTTTAACGGACATACGGATTCTCTCGGGATATTGTAGTAGGCACGCTCCGCGTGCCGTGATGGAGCGGCGGGTGGCGGCGCGGATTGGAGGGTTAACGACGGCACACCGAGTGTGCCTGCTACTTTCCGGCGCTGCCTAGACTTGTACCCCGGTAAGTACAATGAAGGCAAGCGCCGCGGCGGATTCGCGGGGCGAGCCCCGCGGCGAAATGGTCGTTCCGATTTATCATGCCGATGCGAACTCCGCTCACCAACTTGTTTCTGGCGGCCTGCTTCGCGGCAGCTTTCGTGGTGGACATTGCTCGCATCCACGCCGCCGACACTCCCCCGCCGCGCGACGTTGACGCTCGCCGCGCCGCAGCCGCGGGCATTCGCGAACTCACCGGCCAGCACGTTCGCCTCTTCACCGATCTGCCGTCGAGCCCCGCGGTCGACGAACTTCCCGCAGTGTTCGACGCTGCTATTCCGCTCTGGGCGAAGTACTTTGATCTCGACAAGATTTCGATCCACGGCAAGTTCGTTGGCTTCCTGATCAGCGATCGCGAGAAGTTTGCCGCACTTGGCCTACTGCCGGAAGAGAATCGCGAGTTCGTCAACGGCTACGCCCGCAACTACGAGTTCTGGCTCGTTGAGCAGCCCAGCGATTACTACCGACGCCACTTGCTGTTGCACGAGGGGACGCATGCCTTCATGCAAACGCAACTCGGCGGCGCCGGGCCGGGGTGGTACATGGAGGGGATGGCGGAACTGCTCGGCACGCATCGCTGGCAAGACGGCAAGCTGACCCTCGGCGTGATGCCGGCCTCCAAAGAAGCGACGCCGATGTGGGGCCGCATCAAGATCGTCCGCGACGCCGTGAAGGCGGGCAAACCGTGGCCGATCGAGGCGGTGCTGGAAGTCGACAACCGCCGGCAGCTTGATACGGAACACTACGCCTGGACGTGGGCGCTGACGGCGATGCTCGACGGGACGCCGGCGTTTCGCGACGAGTTTCGGACATTGAAACAGCACGTGGCCGATCCGGACTTTAACGACAAGTTCAAAGCGGCGCTCGGCGGTAAGCGGGGGCTCGTCAATCAGCAGTGGGCGGCGTTTGTTGACCAGCTTGATTACGGCTACGACGTGGAGCGGATGGCGCTCGCGCTGCAACCTGCCGCCAAACGCAGCGCAAGCGAGATTTCGATCGCCGCCGACCGCGGCTGGCAGGCGACTGGCTGGAAACTCGAAGCGGGGAAGTCGTACCGCATCACCGCGATTGGCCAATTTCAAATTGCTGACGACGACGAGCCGTGGCCCTGCGAAGCGAACGGAGTGACGATCGAATACTACGACGGCCGACCGTTGGGAGCGCTGCTCGGCGCCATCGCCAGCACGAAGCCGAGCGAGGGCGACCCGTCATTTGCGGAGCCCATGTTGATTGGCAGCGAAGCGGTCATCCAGCCCAAGAGCGACGGAGTGCTTTGCCTGCGCGTGAACGATTCGCCGGCGAAACTGGGCGATAATGCTGGAACTATCGAAATAACTCTCGAGCCGATACCTACAACTAAGTAAGCTGTAGCGCCGCCTTTAAGGCTTGATCGGCCTGCTTCAGTAGCGGCGGCGAAAGATGGCCGATGACGCGCAGCACGTCTTGCTGAGCAATCGTGAAGAGGTTGCCGCACTTAATCGACGAAGGGCCGTTCAGGCAGTCGGAACGACCTTCGGCCGTCGTCGGATCGACCAAAACTTGCGTCGCCTCGGCAGCGTGACGTGTGTTGCCAGTGATCATGGCGATCACAGTGTGAGTCAATCGTTGATTGTCACGATCGTTTTGCGCCACGAGAGCTGGGCGGTTCTTCCCGCGCGAACTGTCGACGTACGGGAACTGCACGATGACGACGTCGCCGCGAGTCTTTGGTAGCTGTCGAGCAGAGGATCGTTAGCGTCGTCATCGGCCATCAATCGCTCGACGGTCGGATATGCTTCGCGAGGGTCGATCGCGTCGCCGGCGCCCATAGAGCGGTACTGCTCTGCCGACAGCAAATAAAAGACTTGATCCGTCGCCGGGTCGAACAACTCGACCGGCGTACCCGCTTGGATTGCTTGCTTCAAATTGGAGTCGAGTTCAGTTCGCATCATGCTCTAAGTATAGCTTGCCGCTTACCAATAAACATACCGCTGGAACAACTCCCGTTCCTTCGGCGGCAACGTTTGTACGTCGGGCACCAGGAACCGGTTGTCGTCGAGGTCGAGCAGCATCTTGCCGCGCTCGCCGAAGTCTTGCACCTGGCTTTGGCTCCACCGCATCGTGAACCGCCGCGGCCCGTGGGGGGTGCGGACATCGCAGTGGAGGTGGCCGAGTTCGAGGTTGATCGCATCGACGCCTTCGATCGTCTGCAGGAAGTAGCGGCGGTCGAGCGCGGAGCGGACAAGTCGCTGCGCCTCTTCCGGCCACTCCTTCAGGTTGCGGAGGATGCCGACCTCTTGCTGCTCGCCGTCGCGGGTCCAAACGCGGAGGCTGATGTAATCCTCCGGGTTGGTCGCGGGAAAGAGGTTCACCGCGAAGACGCCACGGTGAACCTTGTCGTCGGCGAGGACGACCGTCATCGTGTCGCGAGCGCCGGCGCAGATTTCGGCATCACCCGGCAGGAGCCAGCGCGGCAGGAACTTCTTCGCTTCCTGCGCGGCGTCGTGCTCGGCTGTCGCTTTCGCTGCGTCACTTGGCGTTTCATCGGCATTTTCGAGCAAATCATCAATCGAAGCCTTCGGCGAAGTCTGCGACTGCAGCCGCACGAGTTTCGCGTAACGGCCATTCTCGGCAATCAACTGCTCGTGGCTCCCTTGCTCGACCAAGCGACCGCGATCGAACACCAAAATGCGATGAGCGTCGCGTAGCGTCGACAGCCGGTGGGCAATCGCAATGGTCGTCCGCCCGCGGGTCAGCGCCTTGAGCGCCTGTTGAATCGCCTGTTCGCTCTCGGCGTCGACGCTGCTGGTCGCTTCGTCGAGCACCAGGATCGGCGGATCGTACAGAATCGCCCGAGCGATCGAGAGACGCTGTCGCTCGCCGCCGGAGAGGCCCGTGCCGCGTTCGCCGAGCCAGGTGTCGTATCCCAACGGCGAGTTGAGGATGAACTCGTGCGACTGGGCCGCCTTCGCCGCCGCGATTGCCTGTTCCGGTCCGCTCGTCGGCAAGCCGTAAATGAGATTGTCCCAAATCGTGCCGCGGAACATGAACGGTTCCTGCAGCACGACGCCGACTTGCCGGCGAAGCTGGTTGGCCGCCAGCTGACGCACGTCGACGCCATCGACCATGACGCGGCCTTCGTTGACGTCGTAGAACCGGCAAAGCAAGTTCACGAGCGTCGTCTTGCCGCTACCGCTTTTACCAACGATGCCGATCGTTTCGCCCGGTTCGATGGCAAAGCTGACGTCGCGTAGCACCGGTTGGTGGCGCTCGTAGCCGAAGGTGACCTTGTCGAACTCGATGCGCCCCTTCACGTCGGGCAGATCGACTGGCTCAGCGGGATCGGTCGATTCTACCGGCGTGTCGAGCAACTCGAACACTCGCTGGCACCCGGTGAGAAAATTGGTGAGCCACGTGGTGAACTGCGACAGCGTCGCCAGCGGCGTGTAGAACATGGCGAGGTACGCGAGGAACGCCATCAACGAACCGAGCGTCATCTTGCCCGCCAGTACGTCACGGCCGCCGACGTACCAGACGATCAGGCCGCCGAGGCTGAAGATGAGCTGCATCGTCGCCGAGAACGCGGCGGTGGAGTAATCGACGCGAATGCGCGAGGTACGCAAGTAATCGCTGATGCGATTAAACCGGTCGTACTCGCGATCTTCCTGGGCGAACGCCTTCACGACGCGAATGCCCGACAGCATGCCGGTGAGCATGCCGGCCTGCTTGCTGCTGCTATCCCAGTAGCGGTAATGCTTTGGGTGAACGCGCTTCCAGAAAAACCAACTACCCGCGATCACCAGCGGCGCGGGGATGAGCGTGTAAACCGCCAGCTTCGGGTTGAGCGTGAAGAGCATCACGCCGACGGCGGTCACCTGGACGATTTGCAGCAGAAAGCCGCCGGTGATCTGCTGGAGCAAGCTCTGAATCACTTCGCTGTCGTACGCGACGCGGCTGGTGATCGAGCCGACTTGATGGCGGTCGTAGTAGCCCAGGCCGAGCGTGTGGAGCTTTTCGACGAGCTTTGCTCGCAGGTCGAAGGTGAGCGCCACGCCGACGCGGGTCGCCAGCCGCCCCTTGGCGAAGTTGACGATGCTCAGCACGATGCGCGCCAGCGCCAACGCCGAGACGACCGCCAAGAGCGCGTTGAGCAACGATTGCGGATCGAGGGCTTGCTGCCCCCCTTTGAGAATATCGTCGACCAAGTATTGTTGCAGCTTCGGCGGAGCCAGTTCGGCGGCGACGGCCACGAGCATCAGACCGCACATGATTGCGGCCGTGGCGCGATGGGGCCACAGCATCTGCGCCAGTCGGCCAAAGATCGCTTTGCGGGGAATGCAACGGGGGCAGGCTTCGCCCGGCGTCGGCAGCCGCTGGTCGCACTTCTCGCAGTGGGTTTTCTGCAGCGACTCGCCTTCATGGATCTCGATGGCTCCGGTGGTGCGCAGTTCTTCGAGGCTGCGGGCGACGCGGTGGAACCGATCGGCCTCGGCGTTCGAGTAGCGGGCCAGATCGACCCAGTGGTCATCGACGTACGCCTGCAGAAAGCCCGAGCCGACGGCGCCCTGAGTACGAAACTCCTGCACGTCGGCCACGGGGAGGTAGCTTTCGACGCGCGGCGCCGACTTGCCATCCGCATCCGCAGCCTGCTCAGCGACCGCCGCCACGTTGGCACGGGTCGCGACGATCCAATGCCGTCGCGGCCTCCCTGAGAGCGACAGGTCGGTGCTGGTCGACAACAGCACCGGGACCCCGTTGAGTCCCTGAATGTCGAGTTCCTTCTTGACGGCGAGCGGCAGTTCTTCGTGAAGCATAGCAGTCGTGATAATCGTCTCCGGGTGAAACGTGCAAGACGAACCCCAGAAAGGGGCGCCTTCCGTTGCCAGCAGGTTTCGATGGCGGCGGAAAGGGGGAGGGAATGGGCAACCGCGTCCCCCGTTGAGTCTCTGGTCACTGACCGGGGGTTCAACGCGGGGACAGAACCCATCAAATCGGCGGGAAGTCGTTCATCGCAGGGAGTCGCGAGAGGCCGCCGGCGTGAGCGGCAAGGGAAAGCCCGCGGCCAAAGCCGAGCGGGAACGTAGGATTATAGGAGTTCGCCCCGGGCCGACCATTCTTGCCGCGACGCTAAAACGATGCTCGACTCCTGCGCGCCGTGCATGAGTTGGCAACGATTGACACCCTCCGCCCACGCTCTGACAATAACACTGTTGCGTCTAAATGGAGCCGCGATACCCAGTTGCGATGCAGTACCCATCGCCCGACGCCGCCTCCCCCATTTAGCCCCCGGTTCTTCACACCGCGGGCCGCGCTGCACACAACATTTTCGCCCCCAACTCGACACGTCGCTAAGCCCCCCAAGAGCCCCGTTGATGAGCAATCCCCTCGCCGCCGCTGATCCTGAAGTTTGGTCCGCCGTCGCCGACGAAATCCAGCGCCAGCAAGATGGCCTGGAGATGATCGCCAGCGAGAACTACACCAGCCCCGCCGTCATGGCGGCAGCCGGCAGCGTGCTCACGAACAAATACGCCGAGGGCTACCCCGGCAAGCGGTACTACGGCGGCTGCGAATACGTCGACGTCGTCGAGAACCTCGCCATCGACCGGGCGAAGAAGCTTTTCGGGGCCGAGTTCGCCAACGTCCAGCCTCACAGCGGTTCGCAGGCCAACACGGCGATTTACCTCACCGCACTAGAGCCAGGCGACACGGTTCTGGGCCTCGACCTCGCTCACGGCGGCCACTTGACGCATGGCATGCGGCTGAACATCTCCGGCATGCTCTACAACTTCATCAGCTACGGCGTGCGGAAGGAAGATCACCGGCTCGACTTCGACCAGATCGCCAAGCTCGCCCGCGAGCACAAGCCAAAGCTGATCGTCGCCGGCGCCAGCGCTTACCCCCGCGAGATTCCGCACGGCAAGTTCGCCGAGATCGCCCGCGAGGTCGGCGCCAAGCTGATGGTCGACATGGCCCACTACGCCGGTCTTGTCGCGGCAGGCTTGCACGACAACCCAGTGCCTGTCGCCGACTTCGTCACCACGACCACACACAAAACGCTCCGCGGCCCGCGCGGGGGCTTGTGCCTCAGCAAGGAAGAATACGGCAAGACAATCAACAGCCGCGTCTTCCCCGGCATTCAGGGCGGCCCGTTGATGCACGTCATCGCCGGCAAGGCCGTCTGCTTCGGCGAAGCGCTGCAGCCCGAGTACAAAACCTACATCAAGCAAGTGATGGCCAACGCGAAGGCTTTGGCGGAAGTGCTGACGGCGGGCGGGCTGCGGCTGGTGAGCGGCGGCACCGACAATCATCTGATGCTGGTAGACGTGACGCCCCTGGGCATCGGCGGCAAGCAGGCGGAGCACGCCCTCGACGCGGCGGGCATCACGGTGAACAAGAACATGATTCCGTACGATCAACGCAAGCCGATGGACCCCAGCGGCATCCGTGTCGGCACCCCGGCCCTCACCACCCGCGGCATGGGAACGGACGAGATGCGCACGATCGGCGGCTGGATGCTCGAAGCCCTGCGAGCAGTCGACGACGCGAAGGTCCACAGTCGCATCCGCGAGCAAGTCCGCGAACTCGGCGTGAATTTCCCGGCGCCAACCGTTGCCGATCAATTCGCTGATGCAACGGCGGCTGTTTGAATTTTATTTAACACAGAGAGCACAGAGGACACAGAGAAATGCGAAGAGGATGAGTGCGATGCAATTGGCATTTCGCTCTGTGATCTCCGTGTTCTCTGTGTTGAATTCCCCGAATTTCCAGCGAAGGCAAGATGAGCCAACCAATCCGCGACCGCGTGCTGATCGCCGACGACAATGAAGCCAACGTCGAACTGCTGGAAGCCTACCTCGGCGACAGCGAGCTCGACGTCGAAATTGCCGTCGCCGTCGATGGGCAGGACACGATGGAAAAGGCCGCGTCGTTCAAGCCCGACCTGATCCTGCTCGACGTGATGATGCCGAAGCTGAGCGGCTTCGAGGTTTGCCAAAAGCTCAAGAGCGATCCAGCGACGCGCGGGATCATGATTTTGATGGTCACGGCGCTCAACGAGCATGGCGATATGGAACGGGCCGTCGACGCTGGGACCGACGACTTTCTGTCGAAGCCAGTTGACAAAGTGTCGTTGGTGAAGCGAGTCGAGAATATGTTGAAGCTCCGTAACGTCTCCGACGAACTGGAACGTCTCCGCCGCTACATCGAACAGATGGAAGCCGAACGTTGATCATTCGTTAGAATGAGTTGGGTGCCACTGGCGTGTCGCCAGTGCTGAAGTCGGTACTCGTTCGGCACTTCCCACTGGCGACACGCCAGTGGCACTCAAAGAGAGCATTCAGGAGGTGCGATGAAACGAAATCTTCTTATCGCCGCGTTCCTCCTCCTTACTCACGGCGTCGCCTGCGGCGCCGAAGCCGTCCCGGCGTCCGACCCCGACGCCGTCGCCAAACTCGTCCAGCAACTCGGTTCCGACCAGTTCGCCCTCCGCCGCCGCGCCGAAGAGGAACTGACCCGACTCGGCCCCGCCGCGCAGGAACAGCTCAAGCTTGCCGAGCAAAGCAACGATCTCGAAGTCGCCGAACGCGCCAGCTACATCCTGCAAAGCATGCGGGTCGACTGGCTGCGGCCGCAAGACTCCGCCGAGGTCCGCCGCGCGCTCTCCCGGTTCGGCGACCTGTCGCGCGACGAAAAGCTAAATCGAATTCAGCTGCTCGTCGAGCTGCCGAACGGTCAAGGCTTTCCGGCCCTCTGCCGCATCGCCCGTTTGGAACATATCCCCAGCGTCGCCCGCCGGGCGGCGGTGACGCTTCTCGACGAGAAGTTCCCGGTCGAAGGGGCGCCCGCGCTTATCGAGGCGTGCCGGCAGGAACTCCAAGCCGACCCGCGGCCGGCGAGCGCCTGGATCGAGCTCTGGATCCGAGAACAAGCAGATCGCCAGTCGACGCTCGCCGACTGGAACAAGGCGATCGACGCCGAGGTGAAGCTGTTCAACGAGGAATCGCCCGACACCGATTTCCCCACGGTCTTCGCGCTGCTGCAACGTCGGCTTGACGTCTGCAACGAACTGAAGCTCGTCGACGAAACGACCGCCGCACTGCTGGCCATCGTCGACCTGATGAACAAGGGCGAGGATCGGCGGCAATTCGATTCGAGCCTCGTCTATGCAATCGGCTGGATCGTCGACCACGAGCGGTGGGACGTCCTCAACCAGCTCTATCAGAAGTACCGCGGCAGAATCCACGGCGACCGCAAGCTCCTCTACCGCTATGCGGCCGCCCTCTCTCGGGCTGGGCAAACGGATGAAGCCAACAAGCTCGCCGCGCGGGCGTTCGAGATGAAAGTCGACGACCCGATCGATCGCGTCTCGATCGCGGCCGCCATCGCCGAGATCGGCGCCGTCGATTGGGCGCTGCGCGAATACAAGACGGCCATCGAAGCGATGCCGCCGATGAGCTACGAGTCGCTGATCGCCCGCCGTGAAGTATCGACATGGCTCCATGACCGTCTGGACTACAAAGGCGCCTCCGACATTCTGCTGGAGTTCTTCCAGCAGATCCAAACGAAAGAGAATCGCGCCGCCCGTCGCACTTTATTGCAGCAACTCGACGGCACACAGTATCTCAATGCGATCGAAGGTCGGCAGCTGCTTTACCAGGCAAACTACCACCATTCCCGCGGCGAGTACGATCTAGAACGCGAGACGCTCGAAAACGCCTACAAAAAATACAACGACGACCCCGACATCCTGATCGCCATGTTCCGCGTGCCCGACGCCACGGCGGAATACAAACAGCAGACTCGCGACCGCATCGCCAAGATGAGCGAGTCGTACTCCAACCAAATCGACGAGTCGCCGGAAGATCCGTCGAAGTACAACCAATGGGCGTGGCTGGTGAGCAACACCGAGGGAGACTTCGCCCAGGCGGTGCAGCATTCGCTCCATTCGCTGGAACTGTCGCCCGAAGAGCCTAGCTACCTCGATACGCTCGGACGCTGCTACTTCTCGGCCGGCGACGTGGAGAACGCGATCAAGTCGCAACGCAAGGCGGTGGAGCTGGCGCCGCAGTACCAGATCATGCGGCGGCAACTCGCCGAATTCGAGAAAGCAAAGAAGTAAGCCATGGCACTCCGTCAGTTCAACGTCGAAGGGGTCCGCCTCGCTTGCGAAGACGTCGGCGCCGGGCCGCCGATCGTGCTGCTCCACGGCTTCCCGCTCGACCACACGATGTGGGACGCCCAGATTAAGAAACTGCAGTCCCACTTCCGCGTCATCGCTCCCGACCTGCGCGGCTTCGGCGCCTCGCAACTCGCCGATGACGACGCCGAGAATGGCGTCGGCATGGAACGTTACGCTGCCGACGTGATCGCGCTGCTCGACTGGCTGCAAGTGAGCGAACCAGTGGTCCTCGCGGGCCTCTCGATGGGAGGCTACGTCGCCTGGCAAGTCACCCTCCGCTGGCCCGATCGCATCCGCGGCCTCATCCCGTGCGACACCCGCGCCGTGGCCGACGCCGACGAACCGCGGGCCGCGCGGTTCAAAATGGCCGAGGCGGCGATGCAAGCCGGCAACTCTTCGCCCGCCCTGGCGATGATCCCCAAACTGCTCGGCGCCGAAACGCGCGAGCAGCGCCCCGAAGTCGAAGCGAAACTTCGCGCAATGATCGAGCGCCAATCGGCTGAAGCGGTCGCCGCAGCCCAACGAGGCATGGCCCGCCGCGAGGACGTGCGCGGCAGGCTCGACGCGATCACCGCCGACTCGCTCTGCATCGTCGGCGTCGAAGACGTCATCAGTCCGCCGACCGAGATGCACGAAATCGCCGTGCTGTTGGCAAAGTCAGGCGACGACGATGTGCGGCTCACGGAGATCGACCGCGCCGGGCACATGACGCCGATGGAGAACCCAGCCGCCGTCACCGCCGCGATCGCCGCGTTCGCCAAGAAGTGCTACCACTCGTAGCCGCGGCTCAACGAGCCGCCGGAGCGGAACAAAGAAATACTGAATGCTGAAGGATGAATGCGGAAGGAACGGACTTATTCAGCATTCCGCATTCATCCTTCAGCATTAATTCGCTCGCCGCTCCGGCCGGTCGTTGACCGGCGGCTGCCATCGCGGCTACGAACCGAGCCGATACCACGACTGAATCTTCAGCACCGCCGAGTCGTCGGGAAACGTGTGAAACGCCTGCACGCAGAGCGACTTGTCGCGCGACTCGATGTTCACATAGCTGAGGGCGCCCGTCTCGAAGCGGCCGCTCGGTTGGAACCTTTGCAGCATCCCTTGCCGGGTCCCGGCGAGGGTTAACTCCCGTTGGTAGGCGGCGAACTTCTCATGGTCGGCCGGTTCGAGCGAGAAGCTCATCTCGTAGCTGAGCCCCGGACGAATCTCGATCCGGTCGGTTCGATCGCCCTTCAAGCGGTACGACATCAACCGCCGACGTTGCGGCAGCGGGTGATGGGCCCCGGCGGCGACTTCCGTCAGGGTGAGCCCGCGGTACTGCCACGCGACGACATGCCCGGCGCTGGTGATCTGTACGGTCGCCTTGTACGGGCCCCGTTCAACGGTGCGCGACTGCTGGATGTCGAACAACTCCGGATGGAGCGACCGACCGTAAAGCTGATAAACCAGTTCGGCAATCTTCGGGCGAACGGAAATCACAGGGGAGTCTTCTTATGCTTTTCTGACGCGCCGCGCCGTGCTAGCGGAGGTCGTCGTCAGTTGTCACGCGGTTGGGGGAGTCGTCGACGAGGCTCGCGGCGTCCATGTCTTCCGCGTCGCGCGATGCATCGTCAGGGTCGATTATACTTGCCGTGGCAAAAGGGAACAAACGCGGATTCCATTTCCAAATTTTGTTCGTCGCATCCAGCTTGACAGAAACCGATCGCCTGCGCGCGTGCGACGCGCGGAAGTGCTAGCACTCAAGCCACCGACTCGCCATGCAACACGTCAGCGCCCAAGTTTATCACACGCTGCTCGACGCGCTCGGCCCGCAGCAGTGGTGGCCCGCCGAGTCGCCGCTGGAGGTAATGGTCGGCGCGATGCTCGTGCAAAACACCGCCTGGAAAAACGTCGAACACGCGATTCGGAATCTACGCGACGAGGGACTGCTCGATCCGCACCGCCTCGCCGCAGTGAGCGAACCGGAACTCGCCGAACTAATCCGCCCTGCCGGCTACTACCGCGTCAAGGCGAAACGGCTGCGTCACCTGATTGAGTACTTCGTCGAGCGGTTCGACGGTTCCATCGAGGACATGCGTGCCGTGCCGACCGACGTGCTGCGCGAAGAATTGCTCGCCGTTCACGGCGTCGGCCCCGAGACGGCCGACTCGATTCTCAACTACGCCCTCGACAAGCCGGCCATGGTCGTCGACGCCTACACGCACCGCATTTGGACGCGGCATGGCTGGATCGACCCCGACGTCGACTATCACGCGCTGCAGGAAGAGGTCGCCCGCGGCCTGCCGGACGATCCGCAAACCTACAACGAGTTCCACGCCCTGCTGGTAAACGTCGGCCACCACTGGTGCAAGCGAACGCCCAAGTGCGACGCGTGCCCGCTGCGCGATTTGCTCCCGCCCGGCGGCGTCGCCTGCTAGCAGCATCCGCAGCTCAACAAGCCGCCGGAGCGGACAACAACCTGAGGAAGAGGTCGATTAACCACCAAGGGACGAAGACTGCCAAGAAGCACGAAGGATTGTCAGGAAAGAAGAATCGCGACCAACCCGGCGTCGAAGCCGACGCTCCCGAATATTTGTCTTCCCGTTCTTCCTTGGTGCGTCTTTGTGCCCTTCGTGCCTTGGCGGTTAGTCTACTCGCCGTTCCGGCGGGTCGTTGACCCGCGGCTGCTAACGCTGCTGCTAGCAGCGCTGCCAAAGTGCCGTAGCCCTGCCAGCCGACATTACTTACTATCCCGCGCGCCGATGGCTGCGCTCGCATGCCGTCATGCGCTTTCGCTTGACTCGTTGTTCGCTCGTTCGGAGGATCTGCCGTGAGTTCCCTTCGCCCACTGGCCACGATTACGCTGCTGGCCATCGTCGGCGTCGTGCTGTACATGAAGATCAACGAAACCGAACCGGTCATTCCGGAGGGCGTTGGCGAATGGTCGAACCAGCTCGAAATCGGCGCTGACGGCGGCGCTGCGGCCGTTCCTGGCGTCGGTTCAACCGCAACGCCAACGCTGGAAGCGCCGCCGTTCAACCCCGCAGCTCCCGCCGGCGGTACCGCCGCTGCGTCGGCCGGCGACGCCGCCCCTGCGTGGAAACCCGAGCCGCTCCTCTCTAGCAAGACCGACGGCGCGAAAGAATCCGAACACGATCACGCCGGCCATGATCACGCCCACGACGACGAGCAGTCGTCGCCTGTCGCGCGCTCGGCAGCCGTCCCCGACATGCCGCCGCTGCCTGAATCGAACTCGACGGCCAAGAGCAGCGATGCGTCCTCTGCGGCCGTCCTCGCGGTGCCGTTCGTCAACACGCCAGATAGTTCGACGCCAGCGCCCGCCGCGGCGGCTGACGCCAATCCATTCGCCGCTGCGCCTGATGCCAGCGCGTCGACCATGGCCGAACCGCCGCCTTTTGAAACGCCAACCGCCGATCCCGCCGCCGTCGCGGCAGCGACTGAATCAATCACCCCGACCGATTCCGCTAAAGGTTCGATGTACGCCTCGGCCCGCGTCGCCGTGCAGGCCGACCTCGACCGCGGCGAATTGGGCAAAGCGCTCGTGAAGCTCTCGGAATGGTACGGCGATCCGTCGCTCACGCCCGAGGAGACGCAAGAAGTCGAAACGCTGCTCGGCCAGTTGGCCGGCGACGTTATCTACGAGGGCCCGCCGGCGCACCGGCTGGCGCCGAAGCATGTCGTCGCGACCGGCGAGACGCTCGAAACGATCGCCCAGAAGTACAACGTCCCGTGGCAACTGCTGGCGAAGATCAACCGCATCGCCGATCCGGCCGCCGTGCAAGTCGGCCAGGAACTGAAGGTGATGCAAGGTCCCTTCTCGGCGATCGTCGATCTCGGCAAGCGCCGGATGACGCTGATGCTCGATCGTTGCTACGCCGGCAGGTTCAACATCGAACTCGATCCGACCGCGTCGATCGAAGAGGGGGCCTGGAAGGTTGACCAGAAACTGCTGACCCCCATCGTCGGCGGCGTCTACGGCCAACCGGCCGGCGCCACCGAAGATCGCGGGCTGCTTCTCACCAGCACGACCAATCCCGCCAGCCAACCGGCGATGTTCCGCGGCCCAGGCATGGCCGACCAGGTGTCGGCGCCCCCGGCGGCGCGCGTGATTCGGTTCAAGGCGACCGACGTCCAGGACGTGTACGACATCCTCTCGGTCGGGTCGACGATCACCATCCGGCGGTAGGCACAAGTTGGGAAGAGGAATTGAACCACGCCGATACGACGGGGGGAAATGCGGTTAAATTCCCTCAGTCTTTTCCTTGGCGAACCTTGGGGCCCGGCGGTTAAGTCTTTCAACGCGGCAGTTCGCCCAAGGCGCTTCGTAGCCCCTGGCAGGCTCTACGACCTTCGTGGTATACCCCGGCATTGACCATTGCCTAGCCGCCGCCGGGAGAGTTGAAGCCATGTACGACAAACAAGCCCTCATCAGTCTGATCAAAGAAACTGCCCTCCAGTTCGGCGACTTCACGCTCGCCTCCGGAAAGAAGGCGACCTTCTACCTCGATTGCCGCAAGGTGACGCTCGACTCGCGCGGGGCGAAGCTGATCGGTGCGGGAATGCTGGAACTGCTCGGCGACAAGCTGCCGCACCTCGTCGGCGGCATGGCGATTGGCGCCGACCCCATCACCGCCGCGATCCTCACCCTAGCCGGCGTCGAAGGCAAATCGCTCCGCGGCGTCATGGTTCGCAAAGAACCAAAGCAACACGGCACCGGCAAGTACGTCGAAGGCCCCTACACGGCCGGCGAAGAGTTGGTGATCGTCGAAGACGTCGTCACCACCGGCGGCTCGTCGCTGCTCGCGATCGAACGCTGCGAAGCGGCCGGCCTGAAGGTGAAGCGCGTCTTCGCCATCGTCGACCGCCTCGAAGGAGGCCGCGAAGCCTTTGCGGCGAAGGGATATGAACTGACGACGTTGTTGACGATCAAGGATTTCGGCATCAAGCAGTAGCCGCGGCCAAAGAATGCTGAAGGATGAATGCGGAATGCTGAGAAGAGAGTTGGCTCCCGGTCATCAACCGCGGGCCGTCTAAAAACGCCGCCCATTTTTTATTCATCCTTCCGCATTCACCCTTCAGCATTTCCCCCATGGAAACCTCTCTCCACCGTCAGCTGAAAGCGATCTACGCCGGCGACGACGGTTGCTGCGAGGTTGTTCACGGCAAGTACCGCATCGACGCCGTGCGCGGCGACGAATTGATCGAGATCCAGCATGGCTCCCTCGCCGCGATTCGCGACAAGATTCGCAAGCTCCTCGCCAAGCATCGCGTCCGGATCGTCAAACCAATCGTCGCTAACAAACTGCTGGTGAAACTCGACAGTCGCGGCGGCGCCGAGTTGAGCCGTCGCCGTAGTCCCAAACGCGGCACGCTGCTCGACGTCTTCGACGAGCTCGTCTACTTTACGCGCGTCTTCCCCCACGAACGCCTGACGCTCGAAGTGGTGCTGGTCGACGTCGAAGAGCGCCGCTTCCCCGGCCGCGGCAAACGCCGCCGACGCCGCAGTTCCGAGCGTGACTTTCAAATCGAAGACCAACGCCTGCTGCAAATCGTCGCCTCGCAAACGTTTGCGACCACCGCCGACTTGAAGCGACTGCTACCCAAGCGGATGCCCAAGCAATTCCACACGGCACACTTGGCCGAACGGCTGAAGACCCCGCGGTTCACCGCCCAGCGGATCGCTTACTGCCTACGCCAAATGGGCGCCGTCGAAATCGTCGGCAAGGAAGGGAACGCGATTCTCTATTCGTATGCCAGCAAGAAGGCCGCGTAGGTAATTTCTTCTCTGGCTCCCTCCCGCTTGAGGGGAGGGCTGGGGAGGGAGATGAGACGCCTGGTACACGACTTCAACACCCCTCCCTAACCCTCCCCATCAAGGGGCGGGGACCAGAGAAACAAGACGGTTCTCGGCTCCGACCGCTTGCAGTTTGATCGCTGATTTCGACTTCGCATGTAACCGCACACCAGTCTCCTCGCCCTTGCAGCCCTCCGCTCAAAGGCGTACGCTGCTGAGATTCGCGCCACCCCCCGCTGCCCACCTTTCCCAAACTCTTTCGGCCTGAAGGTTCCCTGCAATGAGCGACAGTTATTCGGCGGTCGGCGGAGCGCCCGTCCGAACTCTGTCGGGCGTCCAGATTCTCGCGACCGGCAGCTTTGTTCCTGACAACGTCGTGACGAACGCCGACCTCTCGTCGCTCGGCTGCGATCCCGAATGGATCGTCCAGCGGACCGGCATCCGCGAGCGCCGCCACGCCCCGCCCGGGATGACCACGAGCGACATGGCCATCGCCGCCGCCGAGCGTTGCCTCGAAGCGGCCAACGTCGATCGCTCCGAAATCGACTTGCTCGTCCTCGGCACGATGACCCCCGATCGACTCCTGCCGGCCACCGCCACCAAGGTGCAAACTCGGCTCGGGTTGAAATGCGGCGCCATCGACGTCAACGCCGCGTGCGCCGGCTTTACCTACGCCCTGACCACGGCGATGCAGTTTGTCGCCACCGGCTGCAGCAAGAAGGCGCTGGTCATCGGCGCCGACGCGAACTCGCGGGCGATCGACCCGACCGACGTCAAAACCTATCCGCTGTTCGGCGACGGCGCCGGCGCCGTGCTCCTCTCGGCCGGTAGCCCCGAACAGGGAGCGCTCGCCTACACAATCGGCGCCGACGGCTCGGGAATCGAACTGCTGCACCGCCCCGTGGGCGGCGCCGAGTTCCCCTACCGTCCCGGCGTCGATCCCTACTCTTGGCTCCTGAAAATGGATGGTCGGCCCGTCTTTAAGTGGGCTGTGCGGTTGGTCGAAGAGACGACGCGGCAAGTCCTCGACGCCTCGGGCCTTTCCACCGAACAAATCGATTGCTGGCTCTTCCATCAGGCCAACGTCCGCATCCTCGACGCCGCGGTCGAAGCCCTTGAGATCAATCGCGAGCGCGTCGTCATGCACATGGACCGCTACGGCAACACCTCGGCCGGCAGCATTCCGATCGCCCTCGACGAAACCGTCCGCGCCGGCGGCATCCGCCGCGGCGACCACCTGCTGATGTCAGGCTTCGGCGCCGGCCTCGCCTGGGGCACGATTGTCTGGCGTTGGTAACGACCCGGTAGCCGCGGCTCAACGAGCCGCCGGAGCGAGCGGTTCGACGAATAGGACGCGGATTTTCGCGGATTTAACGGATTTTCACGGATAGGAAAAGGTTAAACACAGAGAGCACAGAGGACACAGAGAAAAAGGCGATCGCTGCTCCGCATAGTACTCTCTGTGATCTCCGTGTCCTCTGCGATGAAATTATTTCTTGTTCTCAGCAGTTGAGAGATAAGCTTCAACTTCCGAGTTGCTTCCTCATCCGCGAACATCCGCTCAATCCGTGAAAATCCGCGTCCTATTCTTCTTCATAATTCATCTTTCCAATACTCTCCGGCGGCTCGTTGAGCCGCGGCTACTTTAATACGAGCATCTCATGGCAACTTCCAAAGCTAAATCTCCCAAAGTGAAATCGTCCGCGAAGCCGAAGGCGAAGACCTTGCCGCCGCGCGAGAATGTAAAAGTCGACGACACCTGGGATCTCAACTCCCTCTTCCAGAACGACCAGGAGTGGGAAGCCGCCTTCGAGAAGTGGAAGAAACTCATCCCCAAGTTCGAGAAGTTCCGCGGCACGCTCGCCAACGGGCCGAAGCAACTCGCCGCGTGTCTCAAGTTCGACGAAGAGTTCGATCGCGTCGGCGAACGCCTCGGCACCTATGCCTTCTTAAAGTCGACCGAGGATCAAGCCAACAGCAACTACCAGCGGATGAAGGGCCGGCAGCAACATGCCGGCAGCGAGGCGAGCCAGGCCGCTAGCTTCATCCGGCCGGAGATCCTCGCGATCCCAGCGAAGAAGATGAAGGAGTACATGGCCTCGAAGGAGCTGGCCCACTACCGGCTCGTCCTGGAGCGGATCCAACGCTACAAGCCCCACACGCTCAGCGACGGCGAAGAACGGCTGCTCGCGATGCAGAGCGAGATGGCCGACGCCTCGAACCGCATCTTCCGCCAGCTGAACGACGCCGACCTGAAGTTCGGCATGGTCAAAGACGAGAGCGGCCACGAAACCGAGCTCTCGCACTCGTCGTTCTCGGCGCTGCTCCACTCACCGAAGCGCGAGGTTCGCAAAGCAGCGTTCCACCAATACTACGACGTCTTCGCCGCTCACCAGAACACGCTGGCGGCGACGCTCGGCGGTTCAGTGCAGCGCGACGTCTACTACGCGAAGGCCCGCGGCTACACCAGCGCCCGCGCCGCCGCGCTCTTCCCCGACAACGTCCCGATGTCGGTCTACGACAACCTCATCGAGGAAGTCCACCGCCGCTTGCCGGCCCTCTACCGCTACTTCGATCTGCGCAAGCGGAAGATGAAGCTGAAGAAGATCCACCAGTACGACACCTACGTGCCGATCCTCAGCGATCTCGATCAGACTCGCACTTGGAAGCAGGGCGTCGACGCCGTGATGAGCTCGCTCACCCCGCTCGGCGACGAATACTGCAGCGTGCTGGAGAAGGGCCTCACCACCGCCCGCTGGTGCGATCGTTACCCGAATCGCGGCAAGCAAAGCGGCGCCTTCAGCTGCGGCAGCTTCGACGGAGCGCCCTACATCCTGATGAACTATCAGCCGACGGTGCTCGACCACGTCT
Organism: Pirellulales bacterium; assembly: GCA_041740115.1. Lineage (GTDB taxonomy): Bacteria > Planctomycetota > Planctomycetia > Pirellulales > Lacipirellulaceae > Lacipirellula. The sequence continues at coordinate 6,599 of JBGSMO010000061.1, read as the reverse complement.
TCACGCTCGCCCACGAAGCGGGCCACTCGATGCACAGCTACTACTCGTCGAAGACCCAGCCGTTCATCTACTACGACTACGTCATCTTCGTCGCCGAAGTGGCCAGCACGTTCAACGAGCAACTTCTCAGCCGCAAGCTGATGGACGACGCGAAGACGAAGGAAGAACGGGCGTACCTGATCAATCGCGACATCGACGCGATCCGTGGCACGATCATTCGCCAAACGATGTTCGCCGAATTCGAAAAGCTGATCCACGAATCGGCCGAAGCGGGCGAGCCGCTCACGGTCGACGCCTTCCAAAAGATCTACGGCGACCTGCTGTCGCTCTACTTCGGCCCCGATTTCGCGATCGACGACGAGCTGAAGCTCGAATGCTTCCGCATCCCGCACTTCTACCGGGCCTTCTACGTTTACAAATACGCTACCGGCCTCTCGGCGGCGATCGCCCTCAGCGAGCGCGTCTTGAACGGCGGCAAGGCTGAGCTGAACGACTACCTATCTTTCCTCAAGGGAGGCTGCTCGAAAGACCCGCTCGACCTACTGAAAGACGCCGGCGTCGACATGACGACGCCAGCCCCGGTGGCGGCGGCGCTTGATCGCTTCGAGTCGCTGGTGAAGGAACTCGACGAGTTGCTATAGCCCTCGTTCCCACGCTCCGCGTGGGAACGCCCACACCGCCGCTCTGCGGCAGTTTCAGTTAACGTTGCAGGCGACGCCAACTTTATGAACAAGTTCGCGACGCAGAGCGTCGGAAGCTGCGCTCCCACGCGGAGCGTGGTAACGGAGAGTTAGCTCTTCCGATTGATAAACAGCATCAACACGACGCCCATCAACAACCCGCCGCCGAGGATGGCGACCATCGGCAGCGGTGCGTACCGTTCGTCCCAAGTCTCCATCCCATGATGGAGGTTCACGCCAAAGATCGCCGCCAGCGTCGCCACCGGGAAGAAACAGGCGACGAGTGTGTTGAGCCGATACGCGGCCGTCGCCGCGCGGCGGCTCGACTCGGCTTCTTCCTCTGCTCGCCGCGCGACGGCGAAGTCGAGGGCGTTCTTGGCGTCGCTATGCAGCAACTCGGCTGAACGGGCGAGTACGTAAGCCCGATCGCGCCAGAGCAGCAGTTGCCGATCATCAGGCGCCGCTTCGCGCGCCTCCTGCAGCGCCTCGTGCAAATTGCGCGCGGAGCGCGCCAGCGGGGTCAGATGATTTAACAATGTGAAATAGTCGCGGGCCGACTGGGCTGCGTCTTCCATGTCTTGGAGGCGATCAGTCGCTTTCTCATAGTCGGTGAGCAACTGACCGATGCCGGGCTGGCTCGGCGCCGTGCCGGGGGGCGTCCACTGGCCGTTGGCGTCGCGCCAGAAGAAGCGCCCCTCGCGTTCGGTCGTGTCGGGCTTCGGCGGAGCGTGCAAGACGACCAGCAGATGTCCGTCGGCCTTCATCGTCCGCTGGCGACCCGGCTGATCGCCGAGGCGGCGGTGGAATTCGTCGGGGACCTGCCACGAGAGCGGGAGCAAGGAGCGAACGCTGGGATGGGCCATAAGGTTTTTCACTTGCCTGGTGCAGCGTAATAGTCGTCATTCTGAGCGAAGCGAAGAATCTGGCGCCCCAATCGTGCTTCTAGATTCTTCGCTTCGCTCAGAATGACGACGCGGCGCAACCTACTTCTTATCCACTGCCGGCAGATTATCAGGCCCGAACTGGGTTATCCAGTAGAAAGGCTTCTCCGCCTCGTCGACGCGCAGCTCGCCGGCGAGGCGGGCCTGGCTCAGCACGCGGTCGACGGCGCGGCGAATATACGTCTTGCCGCGGGGAAAGCTGACCTCAATCTTCGCCGGATCGATCGCTCGTACTGCCAGCACCCGCTCGTCGAACAGCAGCGGGACTTCCATGTGAGGGCCAAGCGCCGTGAGGGCTTCGTCGAGCGTGAAGCCTTTGATCTCGATGTTGGTGAAGCGGTACATCGCCGGGACGAGTTCCCGCGCTGATTGCGCCGGTCGCCAGCCGGCAGGCCAACCGCGGACGCCCGCTCCTGCTTTCACCACGCGAAGCTGCAGCGGCTGTCCCAGCTTTTGCTCGGGAAGTATCGTGAGTTCAGCGGGACGCAAGGCGATGGCGATCGCGCTGCCGGTCGACATCCCTTGCAGTTCGCCGTTCAGCGGCTTGGCAGCCCGCAGCGCGCCGCGGGCGGAGGCGTCGATCTCCAACGGAATCGTCAGCCCCTCTTTGAGCGAGGCGACGATGGCATCGGGCGTCATCCCCTTGGTGTGCGTCGTGACCGGCGCGGAGAGGTCGTCGTAAACCTGTTCGAACTGCTGCTTCGTCAGATTGAAGATGCCGCGCTCGACGCCTTGGTTGGCGGCGCGCTCGGGGAGCGATTCGAAGTAAGCCTTCAACTTCGCCCGATCGCCGAAGCCGAATTTGCCGCCAGGGAGTTCAAGCTGGTCGCGGCGATTGAGAATGCCAACGAGTTTGAACCGCTGGCCTTCGCCCTCGCCGGTCGAACTGATCGAAGGCTCGTCTCCCCCATTCGCCCCGCGCAATCGAACGCGGGCGAGGTCCATGTCATTCAGCAGCTTCCCCCACTCCTGCATCGCGCCAAACGGCGACCCCGCCTCGGCGGCGACTTCAATGTCGATCGGCAAGGCGGCTTGGGCGACAGGGCCGATTGAAAAGAAAAAGATTGAACCGCCAAGGACGCCAAGGTTCGCCAAGGAAATGCGTTTGAACCACGACGGCACGAAGGACACGACGGATGATAACCCAGATACAAGCTGAATTAACGGAGATCGAATCCTGCTCTTCTCGTCGTGCCCGTTGTGTCGTCGTGGTTCAATCATCTTTATGTATTCCTTGGCGTACCTTGGCGCCCTTGGCGGTTCAATTCTTCTGCTTCATTGGAGAAATTATAGCATTCTGGAAACCAGCCCCGTTTTGCCCGGCCAGTTGCGACCGCCGCGAAATTGGCGACAATGCTCGTTCTCGACTCTTCCGGCCTCATCGCCGTTCAAATTCGATCTCACCGCTGCAGGAGCCTTGCGAGCCATGGCGCGACCCGTCACTCTCTTTACCGGCCAGTGGGCCGATCTGCCGTTTGAAGAACTTGGCCGCATGACCCGCGAGTTCGGCTATGACGGCAACGAACTCGCCTGCTGGGGCGATCACTTCGACGTGTCGCAGGCCAACTCCGATCCCGGTTACGTCGCCGCGAAGCGAGAACAGCTCGATCGCTACGGCCTGCAGTGCCACGCGATCAGCAATCACCTCGTCGGCCAAGCGGTCTGCGACGCGATCGATGAGCGCCACAAGTCGATCCTCCCGCCCCACGTCTGGGGCGACGGCAAGCCCGACGGCGTCAGCAAGCGAGCCATCGAAGAAATGAAGGCGACCGCCCGCGCCGCGCAGAAGTTCGGCGTCGGCGTCGTGAACGGCTTCACCGGTTCGAGCATTTGGCCGATGCTCTACTCCTTCCCGCCAGTGCCGGAGTCGATGATCGAAGCCGGCTTCCAGCAATTCGCCGACCGCTGGAACCCGATCCTCGACGTCTTCGGCGAATGCGGCGTCCGCTTCGCGCTCGAAGTCCATCCCACGGAGATCGCCTTCGACATTCACACCGCGCGGCGGGCACTCGATGCGATCGGGAACCGCGAAGAGTTCGGCTTCAATTTCGACCCGAGCCATCTGATTTGGCAAGGCATCGACCCCGTCGAATTCATCCGCGAGTTTCCCGACCGCATTTACCACGTCCACATCAAGGACGCGATCGTCACGCTCAATGGCCGCAGCGGCATCCTGGCGAGCCACCTCAACTTCGGCGACCCGCGCCGCGGCTGGGACTTCCGTTCGCCAGGTCGCGGCGGCGTCAACTTCGAGGAGATCATCAGGGCGCTCAACTTCGCGAAGTACCAAGGCCCCCTCTCAGTCGAATGGGAAGACAGCGGCATGGAACGCACCCAAGGCGCCCGCGAAGCCTGCGAAATGCTCCGGAAGCTCGACTTCTCGCCCAGCAACGTCGCGTTCGACGCCGCGTTCGACCGGTAGAGTAGCCGCGGCTCAACGAGCCGCCGGAGCGGCTGTCATCCTGAGCGCAGTGAAGGATCTAGCGCCAAAAGAGCGGCCAGATACTTTGCTGCGCTCAGAATCGCGCTACTGCCGTCCTCAGCCCGGAACGGGCGGCATAACTTAGCCGTGGGCGTCAGCCCACGGTATCCAGAATGCCACGAATGCAAAGCCGCGCAGCGGCGGGACTATTCAAGACTATCGCCGCTACGCGGCTTTAAAATCTCGAACACGCTCGTTCCGTGGGCTTACGCCCACGGCTAAGAAATGTCGCCGCTTTTCGGCTGAAAAGCCTGGGCAATTGGGCAAAAACTGGACGATTTAGGTCGCATGCTAAAATGAAGACGTGCCCGCCCCACGCTTCCGCCGCCGCTCGTTCCTCCTGATCGCTGCCTGCGTCGCACTGGCTGCTGCGCCGCTTTCCGCCGCAGAGTCCGGACCAAAGCTCGGCTCGCTCCTCTTCGTCCCCAGCGACGTCTACAACAGCGACGGTCCCACCAAAAAGCCAACCCCAGAAGCCAAAGCAGCAGCCGCGGCGGCCTTCGAAGAGGCCCGCACCGCCGTCGCCGCCGGCGAAGTCAGCGAAGCCCTGCAGTACGCCTGCCGCGCCATCGCCCTCGATCCCGATCACGCCGACGCCCGCCGCCTCCTCGGCTACCAGCGCGTCGGCGAGCAGTGGGCCGGCAAGTACGCCCAACACATGCTCAAAACGGGGAGCGTCTGGAGCCGCGAGCATGGCTGGATCAAGTCCGACCACGCCGCCAAGTACGACGCAGGTCTCCGCCCCTGGGGCCAGAAGTGGATCACTGTCGCCGAAGACGCCGAGCGCCACGCCGATATCGAGCATGGCTGGACCGTGCGGACCGATCACTTCCAAGTGATTACCAACGTCGACCGCGCCGCCGCCGCCGACCTCGCCATCCGCCTGGAGGCGTACTACCAACTCTGGCGCCAACTCTTCGGCGAGTTCGTCCTCACGCCGGCCGAGCTGCAAGCGCGGCTCGACGGCAAAGAGACCGACGGCTTCCTCCGCCGGCCGATGAAAGTCGTCTATCACCGCAACCGCGATGAATACAACCAGGCGCTCGTCCGCCGCCAGCCGCAGATCGCGATGACGCTCGGCATCTACTTCGACCAGCAGCGGGAGTCGCACTTCTTCGCCGGCGACGATCAAGATCCGGGCACGATCGCCCACGAGGCGGTCCACCAATTCTTCTACGAGTCGGCACCCAAGCCGACGCGCCATCTCGCCGCCACGGCCAACGCCTGGGCGGTCGAAGGAGTAGCCTGCTATTTCGAAACGCTCAACGAGCAGCCAACCGACGCCGGCTTGGCCTACACCGTCGGCACGCCCGATGCGGGTCGCGTCCAGGCTGCCCGCCACCGCCGGATCGTCGACAACTTCTACGTGCCGCTGGCGGAACTCGACGCCCTGGGCGTCTTGGACCTCCAACAGCGCCCCGACATCGCCCCCCTCTACAGCCAATCTGCAGGGCTGGCGTCATTCTTCATTGACGGCCGCGATGGGGAGTATCGCCGCCCCTTCCGCGAACTGCTACGACTCATTTATGCTGGGAAAAGCCAGCCGGGCTCGCTGCCGGAACTGGCTGGCCGCAGCGCCGGCGAACTCGACCGCCAGTACCAGCAGTTCATGGATAGCCTCCCCGTAACCGCCGTCCTGGCGCCGTAGTAGAGATTGTCATTCTGAGCAAACCACTGTCATTCTGAGCGAAGCGAAGAATCTGGAATCTCGTTCGAGTCGCCAGATCCTTCGCGGAGTTTACCCTGAGCAGAGCGAGGGGCTCAGGATGACGTAGCCACCGAACCTCCACCCCCCAGGAACCTCCCCTATGATGCCGCTGCTAGCCCACGTCACCGAGTCCGAATACCCGCTCGGCCTAGCCCTCTTCCTGGGCGGCCTGGGCGTAGGAATCGGCCTCGGGATCGGCCTCGGCGTGATGAAATACTTCCGCTCCCGCTAAGTAGCCCCAGGCTCCGCTGACCCTTGCAGCCCCGGGCTCCGCCCGGGGGTAGCACCACGAGTGGGCCGACCCTGCCGGCAGGGCAACCCCCGGGCGGAGCCCGGGGCTGAAATGCCGAACCAGCGGCAGGAGCGGCCCCGCCTCGCAGCGTTGACCATCCCCCGCCTCACCGAGTACCATCGAAGGCTTCCGATTGCGGTGGCTATAGCTCAATCGGCAGAGCGCCAGATTGTGATTCTGGAGGTCACGGGTTCGATCCCCGTTAGCCACCCCTCAAGCCCGTCGGCCGACAACAATCGTCAGCCCACGGGCTTTTTTCATGCCCAAACTGGAAGAGTTTTCTGTGGGAGTAGGCGGAGACGGTAATAGCCCAGCACTTTCACACGATTATGCAAACGCTATCTTCTACGGCTGGTGCAAAACGAGCGACTTGATGCCCGCGAGGATGATTTTTGCTTGTACCCAGTGGCGCACGCGGTGAAAGCGACGCACCCAAGCGGGTAGCGGCGCGAGCCCGCCGGCGGCGCAGGTGAGCGTGCTAAAGTGGCCTTCAATG
>JBGSMO010000016.1:0-12495 GCA_041740115.1 Pirellulales bacterium | reverse complement strand
GCTTCGGAACAAACTTGGCGCAATCAACGGACGCTGCACGTCGTCTTCGGCGCGAGCGCCGTGGTGATGGCGATTGCGACGGTGATGATGATGGCTCGCGACCACAATCGCGAGTGGAAGGACTGGACGCTCAAGGACCGCAAGAAAGACGCCTGGATGATCCAGTCGCGTCGCGACGCGGCGTATGAGCAGTACGCGAAGCTGATGAATGAGTACGAGGATGAACTGCGCGACTATGACAGTCAGGCGATTCCCCACGATCTCGTCAATCAGTTTGAAGAGCTGGTTCGCGAGGAGAATGAGCGACTCAAAAACGCTTCTCCCGCCGCTGGTGGTTCAGCGCCAACGGGGAACAAGGCCGAAGAGACCGAGCCCGCGAACGGCGACGTCACGCCGGTGGCCTACGAAGTAACGCTCACCGCCGCCGAGGGGGAAATCGCGCTCGCTGAGGATCCCGAGTTCAAGGATCTCAACGCCGCGGTCGCTGATCTTGATTCGAAAACGCCAGCGGTCGTCGCAGCCAAGGAGAAGCTGACGACGCTGAAGGCAGAGCTAGAAACGATCACGCAAGCCAAGCAGGTGGCCGCCGCCGAGACGCCGACGCCTGAAAACGCCGAAGCTGCCGCGAAAACCGCTGCCGAGCTTGAGGCGGATCAGCAGAGGCTGAACGACGAGATCAAAGCGGCCCAGGAAGCTCTCTGGGAAGCTCAAGACGCGGCGGTCGTCGCCCGGGGGCAAGTCCTCGGCGAGTTCAACAATTTCATCCGCGCCGCCAAGTTCCGGGAGACGACGCTCGTCTCGAAGAAAAAGTCGCTCAACGGCCAGCGGACGGCGAAGGTGAGCGAGCTTGGCATCAAGATCGGCCAGAACGCCGACTCCGAAGCGATCAACAAACTGCAGGGCGAGGTAAACGATCTCGACCAGCAGATCGCCGAACTGACGGCCGCGATCGCCGCCGCCAAGGAATATCGCATGGGCCTCGAGCAGATCGTCTCCACGGCGAATGCCGAGAAGGTCGTCGCGTCGAAAGAACTCGACGCGATGAACACCGAGTTGAAGCGGCTCGACGAGCAGGTCGCGCTCAACACCTCGAACCCTGGCGAGTGGCTCACGCGGTTGCCGATCCTCAATGCCCTCTATAGCGGCAACGTCAAAGTCGAGCAGAACTGGCTTCCCGATCTGACGATCAACTACAACTTCTCGCAGGTCGCGCGGTTCGACCGCTGCGTCACCTGCCACCGTGGCATTGCGAAGACGGCGCCCGGTACGGCGAGCGACCCGATGTATCCCACGCTCCCCGAGGAGTTGCGGAACGTCACGGTCGAACTGATGACGCCTGAGACGCAGCCTGCTGAGGGGTCGACGCTTGTTGACGTCTACGGGATGGAGCTTTCCGACTCGGGAATCGTCAACGACGCGGCAGTGACGGTGCATTACGTGCTGCCAGAAACTCTGGCCGCGAAGGCCGGCATTGAATCGGGCGACGTGCTTCAGGAAATCGCCGGTTCGCGGGTTTATTCGCCGGCCGAAGCGACCGAGCGGTTGCTGACGCTGGTCGAGTGGAACACGAAGATTCCGGTCGCGATTCGTCGCGGGCTCGATCACCCCTACACGAGCCATCCGCGGCTCGACCTCTACCTGACCGACACCAGCCCCCATCCGATGAAGGACATCGGTTGTACGATCTGCCACGACGGGCAGGGGAGCGGCACGTCGTTCGCCTGGACGTCGCACACGCCCGACAATGCAAAGCAGCAGAGCGATTGGGCGAAGGACTATGGCTGGTTCGACAACCACCACTGGATCTTCCCGATGAAGCCGGCCCGCTTCGTCGAGAGCAACTGCCTGAAGTGCCATCACAACAAGGGCGAGTTGGAGCCGAGCCAAAAGTTCCCCGACCCGCCGGCGCCGCAGTTGGTCGAGGGTTGGACGGTGGTCGAGGAATTCGGCTGCTTCGGCTGTCATGAAATCAATGGCTGGGATAGCCCCACCGCAAGCGTCGGGCCCGACGTGCGGCTGGAACCGAATTACGCCGAAGTTGCCGGCGCGATCCTGCGAAGCAACGTGCTGTCCGACGGCCAGCGCGAAATGGCCCAGCAACTGCGCGTGCAGCCGAGCAACAACGAGCTCCGCCTGCAGTTGCTTGGCGCCCTCGCCGCGAAGCCGACGCCGCCCGGCGAAGACGCCGCAGCCGATTCGGAGCAAACGCCCGAACAAGCGCAGTCGCAAGCAGAACTGTCGCGCCTGGCGACGCTGTTGAAGGATGTCGAGATCCCCGGCGAGTACCGCAAGGTCGGTCCAAGCCTTCGCTACATCAAATCGAAGGTCGATTACGATTGGCTCTATAGCTGGATTCGCAAGCCGTCCGATTTCCGCCCCTCAACGAAGATGCCGCAGTTCTTCGGACTGCACGAACACCTCAGCGATCCGGACGACGCTTCCGAACTGGCCGAGAGCCAGCGGTTCGAGCCGATCGAAATCCGCGCGATCGCGGAGTACCTGCTGAACGCGAGCGACGACTTCGAATATCTCGAACCTTCCCAGGGAATCACCGAGCAAGCCTCCGCCGAGCGGGGCAAGTGGCAGTTTGAATCTCGTGGTTGCCTGGCGTGCCACTCGCACAGCGAGTTCCCCGGCATCGCCGCGACGCAAGGTCCCGACCTCACAGGCCTCAGCGGCAAGCTCAACACCGAGAAGGGTCGCCGTTGGCTCTACTCGTGGGTGAAGCAGCCGAACCGGTATCACGCGCGGACAGTGATGCCGGAGCTGTTCCTAGAGCCGATCGTCGAGAAAAACGCGCAGAACCAGCCGACCGGCGTCGTCACCGATCCGGCGGCCGACATCACGGCGTTCCTGCTCGGCGTGCCGAACGACTGGACGCCTGAAGGCGTTCCCGCCGCCGACCAGTGGACCGACGAAGACAAGGCTGCGCTGGCCGACCTCGCGCAGCTGTGGCTCACCAGCGATGCGATTCCGAAGGGGCGCGCTCGCCAGTACCTGGAAGGCGAAGGCTTCGCTGAGAGTCAACGGGCCAAGCTGAAGGTCAACGAGCGTCTGCTGATCGGTCTGACAGATGAGAACCGTACGGAACGCCAACTTCAGTTTGTCGCCCATAACACAATCGTCAAATATGGCTGCTTCGGCTGCCACGACATCCCCGGCTTTGAGGACGCCAAGCCGATCGGCACGGCGCTGGCCGATTGGGGCCGCAAGGAAACGTCTAAGCTGGCGTTTGAGAACATCCATAAGTTCCTCGAAACGCACGGCATCAATCCCGAGAACCCGACGCACGACGCCCAGCAGCAAGTCGCTGCCGACAACGCCGCCAAGACGGCGACGATGCCGGAGGGCGAGGCGACGGAGGGCGCTCATGCGGTCGAAGGCGATCCGGCCCACGCCGCAAGTCACGGTCACCTCGACCCGGCGACGTTCAACTCCGACGACAGCTATTTCGTCCAGTCGCTCAACAGCCACGGCCGCGACGGCTTCATTTGGCAGAAACTCCGTTACCCGCGCAGCTACGACTACAAGACGACGCGCAACAAGAACTTCAACGAGCGGCTTCGCATGCCGAAATTCCCGTTCAACGACCAACAGCGACAAGCGGTGATCACGTTCGTCCTCGGTCTCGTGAAAGAGCCGCCGGCGACGAAGTTCCTGTTCAACCCGGATCCGCGGCAACAGGCGATCGTCGACGGCCGGCAGGTGTTGGAACGCTTCAACTGCGGCGGTTGCCACACGCTCAAGATGGAGCAGTGGGTCTTCGGCTACGACAGCGACACGTTCGAGGATGCCTCAGAGGTAGTCGATTATCCCTTCCTCGATCCCGGCTTCTCCGATCAGCAGATCGCCGCGTCGCTCGCCAAGGATTATCGCGGCATGATGCATGCGAACATTGCCGGTCAACCGGTCTTCGACGAGGAGACGGGCGAGCCGACGTGGGTTGACGAAGATCGCCAGCCGATCACTCCCGAAGAAGTGATGGAAGCGGAACAGGAAGAGGGCGAGGCGATTCCGGTCTTCTATCGGTTTGGCCTGTGGGCGAATGAACTGATCAACGGCCAACCGCGGCTCCGTGGCGTCGACGAACTGCTCATTCCTGCAGACCGCGCGAAGTATGGGCCCGCCAACGGCAACGCCTACCCGGCATGGGGCGGCGACCTCGCCCGCTACCTCTTCCCGAAGGTGATCGCCCGGGCGAAGGAAGCGAATCCGCAGGTCAACGGCCGCGAGGCATGGGGCTGGCTGCCGCCGCCGCTGATGGACGAAGGAAAGAAGGTGCAGACCGACTGGCTCCACGGCTTCCTGATGGATCCGTACGCCATTCGCCCCGCTGTCGTCATGCGGATGCCGAACTTCCACATGTCGAGCGAGGAGGCGGAGAAGCTGGTGAACTTCTTTGCCGCGATGAGCGACGCTAAATTCCCGTACGAGTACAATCGGCGGCAACAACCGAGCTACCTGACGAATCTCAATGCCGGCGGCGGCGACCCGCTCGCTGAAGCGATGAACATCGTCACTAACGGCAACTACTGCGTAAAGTGCCACGCGGTAGCCGATTTTACCCCGCAGGGCGATCCGAACACGTTCGGGCCGAATTTGGCCGACGCGCATGGTCGGCTGCGGCCGGAGTTCACTCGCGACTGGATTGCCAACCCGGCGAGGATCTTGCCGTACACGGGCATGCCAGTGAATATCCCTTATCGGCCGGACGATCCCCACCTGGGGGGCGTCGACCAAGCCCTGTATCATGGGACTAGCGTTCAGCAGCTCAACGGAGTCGTCGACCTGCTGATGAATTTCGACGCTTACGCCCGCCGCAACACGTCGGTTTCCTCGCTCGTCGAGCAGGCAATCGCGGCTCAGCCGGCTGGCGGAGCAACAACGCCCCCTGCCAGCGGTGCATCCGCGGCCGATGAAGCGGGCGAATCCACGCCATGAGGGCCCCGCCTGTACGCCCTAAGAATGAAAGTGAGTAAATCGATGAATTGCACCGTTGCACAACGCCTGTTTTCCGCCGTCGCTGCCGCCGCCGTCTTGGCTGCCGGTACGACCGCCGTCGCCGCCGATTGGGGGACGATCAAAGGGAAGTTCGTGTTCAAGGGCGACGTGAAGCCCGAGAAGATCGTCCCGAACAAGGACACCGAATATTGTTCGAAGCATGAACTGATCGACGAATCGGTGGTCGTCGGCGACGGCGGCGAGCTAGCCAATGTCTTCGTCTACCTGAACCCAGGTCGCGGCAAGAAGATCGACGTCCATCCCGACATCAAGCCGGCGGACGAGCCGAAGGTCCTCGACAACAAGGGCTGTCGGTTCGAACCGCACGCGATGAACGTCTGGACCGCTGATGAATTTGAAATCCGCAACTCGGACGAGGGGATCGGCCACAACACGAATGCCTCGATGTTGTTCGCCAACCCCAAGTTCAACGAGCAGGTCACGAACGGCGCGCCGATCATGAAGCAATTCACGAAGAGCGAAAGCTACCCTTCGAAGGTCGCCTGCAACGTTCATCCTTGGATGAACGCCTACATCCTTATTCGCGACAACCCCTACATGGCGGTGTCGGGCGAGGACGGCAGCTTTGAAATCGCCAACGTCCCGGCCGGCAAGCACGACTTTGCCTTCTGGCACGAAGCCAAGGGGAATTTGAAGGACCTGAAGGTCGGCAAAGACAAGGCCGATCGCAAGGGCCAGCTGGAAATCAATGTTCCCGCCGGCAAGACGGTCGACCTCGGCGTCATCGAGATCACGCCCGCACTGCTTGGCAAGTAACCGCTGAAGTTCAACACGTCACACGGCGACTAGCCCCGGTCAAGGTTGGCCGGGGCTAGGGCCATAACAACACGGCGCCATGAATCGTTTCGTCGCTCACCGCTCGTTCCGTGCCTGGGGGCTCGCCATCGCGGCGCTGAGCGTCGTCGGTTGTTCGCGTGCGAGCGAGGATCCGATCGTCGCCAACCTGACGGCGGCGGAAAAGATTCGCACCGCGCTCGTCGGCGAAGGCGCTGCGGCCGCTGACCAAGCCGCCGCGACCGGCACCGGCTGGGCGACGCTCAGGGGGAAGTTCACGTTCGACGGCACGCCGCCGACGATGCCTCCGTACGCGGTCAACAAGGATCAGGCGACGTGCGCCCCCGGCGGACAAGCGCCGCTGCAGCAGTTCCTGCTGGTCGACTCGGGCAACAAGGGAATCGCCAACATCGCCGTCTTCGCTCGCAAGGTATCGCGGGTTCACGAAGGTTCCGGTCCGCGCACCGACACCACGGCGCTGCTCGACCAAAAGGTCTGTGTCTTTCTGACGCATTTGTTGGGAGTGACGACCGGCCAGCCGATCGAGATCAAGAACAGCGACGATGTCGGCCATAATACGAACATTTCAGGCCAAAACGGCTTCAACCAGACGATCGCCAGCGGCGCTTCGACTCCGTTCGTCGCGAAGAAGGAGGAGTCGCTCCCCGTCCCCGTTCGCTGCAGCATTCACCCGTGGATGATTTCGTACATGCTGCCGCGCAACAACGCCTATTATGCGGTGACGGCGCCTGACGGTTCGTTCGAAATCCCGAACCTGCCCGCCGGCGAGAAGCTGGAGATTCAGGTCTGGCACGAACATGCGGCCGGCGGCAACGGCGCCCTGTTCGTCGACACGCCGGAAACGAAAGAACTCAACTGGTCGAACAAGGGCCGGTTCATCGTCACGCTCGAAGAAGATGAAGTCCGCGAGTTGCCGATCGTCGTCCCGGCGTCGGCGTTTGGCGGGTAGCCTGCCGTCGCGCGACGTGCGCAGCGATCGGCGCCGTCCGCGGAGCCATGGTCGCTTCGCAAAATAACCAACACATCGAAATCAACGCACCTCAATCAATACAGCGATCCCCGATCGTGCAATGAAGCAGATTTCCCGAAATACCGTGCTGCTCACCGCCGCGACCACGCTGGTCGCGCTTGTCGGCTGCGAACAGGCGCCGGCGCCGCGCTTTCACCTTAACCCGGTGGTAATGGTTTCCAACGAAATCAGCCCCGAGTACCAGCAGGAAGTGGCCAACGTCCTGGCGGCGATGTTCGGCACGCCCGATGCGCCCTACGCGCTCCCCGAATCGGGGCTGAACCAGCAGCAACTCACCCTGGCCGCCGGCGCCGCTTGGAGCGACAAGCAGGGGGTCGATCGCGGGCTCTACCGCAAACATTGCGTCCATTGCCACGGCATCAATGGCGACGGACGCGGGCCGACGGCTCGCTTCCTGAATCCCTATCCCCGCGATTACCGCCAAGGGGTCTTCAAGTTCAAGACGACCTACAACCCCGCGAAACCGACCGACGCCGACCTCCGCCGCGTGCTCAACAACGGCGTCCCCGGCACGTCGATGCCCTCCTTCGCGCTCCTCACCGAGTCGGAAGTCGACGCGCTGCTGGAGTACGTGAAGTACCTTTCGATCCGCGGCGAGATGGAGACGAAGCTCGCGCAGTACGTTTACGACGAACTGGGGGAAGCGGAGAAGGAAGACGAAAATGGCGACCCCGTCCTCGACGAGGATGGCAACCCGGTGATGGAACGCCCGCCGTTCGACCCTGCGACCGACGCTGAGCAAGGCAAGGTGGTGAAGGAAATCCTCGCCGAAGTGTTGGCGCCTTGGCAGGAAGTGGCGGATCAGGTGATCAATCCCGCCGAGGACCAACTCCCCGCCGACAACCGCACCGACGAAGAGATCGGCGAATCGATCGCCAAGGGCCGCGACCTTTTCTACGGGACGAAGGCTAACTGCTTCACTTGCCACGGGCCGACCGGCCTCGGCGACGGTCAGCAGACTGACTACGACGTCTGGTCGAAGGAACAAAAGGCGTTTGAAGACGCGACGATTCAGTTGCAGGAATCGATCGTCAGCCAGCAGAAGGAAATCGCGCGGCTGGGGCGCGAGGGAAAAGAGACTGACGAGGAAGAAGCGAAGCTCGCGGCAGACGAAGCGCTCCTGGCCTTGCGCCAGCCAGTCGCCCACGAGTTCTACCCGATCCGCAACGCCATTCCGCGCAACTTGCGTAAGGGGGTCTACCGCGGCGGTCGTCGTCGGCTTGATCTCTATTGCCGCGTGAGCGCGGGCATTGCCGGCACGCCCATGCCGGGCGTTGGCGCCGCGTCTCCGGGAGCCCAGGGGACGCTCACCGAGGAGGAGATTTGGAACATCGTCGATTACGTGTTGAACTTGCCTTACGAACCGGCGAGCAATCCGCAACCGGCGCTCCCCTGGAACAGCGACCAGATTGCGAACTAACGAGTCACCCGTCGAACTTCAACGCCAGCTACTCCAACAGACGGCCGGCCGCTCGGGCCACAATCAATCATGATCAAGCGTTTCCTACGCTGGATGCCCAACTTCTGGGCGCTCCTCTTCCTCGCCGTGCCGGTGATGGGCGTCGCCACGTTCGTGCTGGCCGATCGCTACAACATCTGGTTGCCGCGAGACGTTTCGGAGCATGGCCGCACGATCGATCAGCTCTTCTTCTTTATCCTGTACCTCACCGGCATCGTTTTCATCGTCACGGAAGTCGTCCTGTTCTACTTCGCCTGGAAGTACGAGGCGAAGCACAACGCCAAGCCGGTGGAGTTTTCGCACGGCAGCCATTCGCTCGAAGTAGTCTGGACGATCTTGCCGGCGGTGACGCTGCTGTTCATTGCGATCTACCAGATGGACGCCTGGGCCGCCGCGAAGATGCGACCGCCGGAGATTCCTTTCACCTGTGAAGTGACCGGCCGGCAGTTCAATTGGGACTTCCGCTACCCTGGACCCGACAACGTCCTCTACACGCCCGACGACATTGTCCGCACCGACGGCAACCTCTACCTGCCGTACGGCGAAGAGGTGTTGCTTAAAATCACCAGCGCCGACGTGCTGCACAGTTTTTTCCTGCCGAACTTGCGGCTGAAGCAAGACGTGATTCCCGGCATGGACCAGAAGATGTGGTTCCGCGCCACCGAAGGCGGCAGCTTCGACATCGTCTGCGCCGAACTTTGCGGTTGGGGACACTACAAGATGAAGGGCCGCATTCACCTGCTGAAGCCGGAGCAGTATCAGGCGAAGCTGGAAGACTTGCGGCAAGAACAGAACACGATGCGAGTTGCGGATAACCAAGCAAACTAAATGCAACCACGACGACACAACGAGCACGACGAATAAAGGCAAAGAGTTTTTCGTCGTGTCCGTTGTGTCATTGTGGTGAAAAACACTCCTTACGAGGAGTTTGAGGAAGTTCGATGAGCACCGTCCCCTACGATCATCATCACGAAGCCGCCGGCCACGCCGCCCATGGGCATGGCCACGCCCCGAGCTTCCTGAAGACGTACGTCTTTTCGCTCGATCACAAGATCATCGGCCTGCAGTTCCTCTTCAGCACGCTGATTTGGTTCATCGTCGGGGGCCTGCTCGCGCTTGGCGTGCGCTGGCAACTCGCGTGGCCCTGGAGCCCGATGCCGATCCTCGGCAATCTCGTCGGCCACGCCGAGGGGGGGCAGATTCCGCCCGAAACTTACACGATGCTCGTCACCATGCACGCGACGGTGATGATCTTCTTCGTGATCATCCCGGTGTTGGCCGGCGCCTTCGGCAACTTCCTGATTCCGTTGATGATCGGCGCCGACGACATGGCGTTTCCGACGCTGAACATGTTGAGCTACTGGTTCATGTGGCCGGCGTTCATGGTGATCGGCGCCAGTTTCTTCGTGGAAGGAGGCGCCGCCCAGTCGGGCTGGACCTCGTACCCGCCGCTCTCGGCGTTGTTCACCGCTGCACCAGGCAGCGGAAGGGGACAAACGCTCTGGCTAGTGGGTGTGACGTGCGTCGGCGTCTCGTCGATGCTCGGTTCGGTCAATTACATGACCACCATCATCCAGATGCGGGCGCCCGGCATGACGATGTTCCGTCTGCCGATGACGATCTGGGGAATGTTCATTACCGCGACCCTGCAAGCCTTCGCGCTGCCGGTCCTCACCGCGGCCGGTTTCATGCAGGTGACGGACCGGCTCTTCGGCACCGGCTTTTTCCTTGCTGACGGCGCCACGGCAAATAATGCTCTGGCGCAAGCGGGCGGCGGGCAGCCGCTGCTGTGGCAGCATCTGTTCTGGTTCTACAGCCATCCGGCCGTGTACATCATGATCCTGCCGGCGATGGGCATGGTCTCTGACATGCTCAGCTGCTTCAGCCGCAAGCCGCTATTCGGCTACAAGCCGATGGTTTATTCAATCTCCGGCATCGCGGGCCTCGGTTTTATCGTGTGGGGCCATCACATGTTCGTCTCAGGCATGAACCCCGCGCTCGGCCTCACCTTCATGGTGTCGACGATGATGATCGCCCTTCCGAGCGCGATCAAGACGTTCAACTGGCTCGGCACGATGTGGGGAGGGAAGATTCAGTTCACCACTCCGATGCTCTTCTCGCTCGCGTTCGTCTCGATGTTCATCATCGGCGGCCTCTCGGGGATCTTCATGGCCGCGACGCCGGTCGACATCTTCATCCACGACACCTACTTCATCGTCGCTCACTTCCATTACGTGCTGTTTACCGGCACGGCGATGGCGGTCTTCGGGGCGATCTATTTCTGGTTCCCCAAGATGTTCGGTCGGATGATGAACGACCAATGGGGGAAGATTCACTTCGCGCTGACGTTCATCCTGATGAACTGCGTCTTCTTCCCGATGCATATCCTTGGCATGCGAGGCTTCCCCCGTCGGCTCGCCGATCCGTACCACTACGACACGTTCCGCGACTTGATGCCGCTGAACCAGTTTATGAGTTGGTGCGCGTTCTTGCTCGTGGGCGTGCAGATCATCTTCGTGATCAACTTTTTCTACAGCATCTTCTTCGGTCCCCGCGCTGGCCGGAACCCGTGGCACGCGAACGGCCTGGAGTGGCAGGCGCCAAGCCCGCCTGGGCACGGCAACTTCGATTTCCAACCAGTTATCTACCGCGGCCCCTACGAGTACGGCTCGCCGGAGGTCGACGTTGATTACTACCCGCAAACCCAAGAGCCGACGGGGCGCGACGTCCCGGTGAAGGCTCATTAGAAGTTAGATTTAGGATTTATGATTTCTGATTTCAGAGAAGACCAGACCCAATCAGTAATTCTCTATCGCGTTAGCAAATCATAAATCAGAAATCATAAATTGCCCCTCGCTCTGCTTTCCATGCCGAACCTGCTTCGCTCACCCACCGCCTCCCGTTGGCCCCATCGTTGGGCTTGGGCGCTCGCGTGCGCGACTTTTCCGCTGGTGTGGTGGGGCGGCTTCGTCACGGCGACCGGCTCGGGAATGGCCTTCAAGGATTGGCTGACCTCCGACGGCGTGTTCATGCCGATCTATCCCTGGTTGAGCTCAACCGGCGACAAGTTCATTGAGCATGGCCACCGCCTCCTCGGCATGCTGGCCGGCATCCTCACGATCGCGCTCGTGGCGTCGCTTTACTTGGGCGAATCGCGACGTTGGGTTCGCCGCTATGGCATCGCGCTGCTGGTGGGCGTGATCGCGCAGGGCGTTCTCGGCGGGATGCGGGTCGTGCTCGACGAGCGCCTGCTTGCCTTGATTCACGGTTGCACCGGCCCGCTCTTCTTCGCGGCGGCCGCGGGAATGATTCCGATTACGTCACGTCGCTGGCTCGCTGCAGCGATGCCCGTCGAGGGAACGTCGAACGGTGCAGGCGAATCGAAGGCAACGCCCAAACTCCTCCGCCTCGCGATCCTCACCGCCGCGCTCGCCTACCTCCAACTGGTCGTCGGCGCCGTCGTGCGGCACAGCCCGCTGATGCTCACCGAGGCCGCCCCGCGCATCTTCCAGATTGCGGTTTATTTCCACCTGCTGCTTGCGGCGGCGGTGACGTTCCACGTCCTACTCCTGGCCCACAAGTGCTTCTGGGGCCGGGTTTGCCGCACCCCAGCCGTGTCGCTCGCCCTGCTCATCGGGTTGCAGTTGCTGCTCGGCGTCTCAACCTGGATGATGAAATATGGCTTTCCGCAATGGGCGGCCCGCGTAGTCGGCGAGACCGGCCACTTCAACCGGGCCGATGACATGGCGAGCGCCGTGATCGTCACTGCTCATGGCGCCGTCGGCTCGCTGATCGTCGCCCTCGCCGTGGTCGTCGCCCTGCGCGTCGGCCGACAACTAGCCCTCCCCCATCCCGCCTCACGCCCCAGCAGCATCCGCATCGCCGGGGTCCTCGCATGAACCGCCCGAATCCCACCCAAATCGTTGCCGAAGCCGCCTCCGCCGAC
The DNA here is from genome assembly GCA_041740115.1 of Pirellulales bacterium. Lineage (GTDB taxonomy): Bacteria > Planctomycetota > Planctomycetia > Pirellulales > Lacipirellulaceae > Lacipirellula. The sequence continues at coordinate 243 of JBGSMO010000016.1, read as the reverse complement.
CCCCGTTCGGTCGGTGCGTTGAGCTTGCTCGCCGCCGTCGCCTCCCGCCTGAGCGATTATCTTGAACTGACCAAGCCGCGGATCGTCGTGCTGGAGCTAATCGTCGCCGGCGCCGCCGCGGCCCTCGCCTCGCCGCAAGGGCTGAACGTGCCGGTGGTGATCCAGGCCCTCGCCGCCACGGCGCTCGTCGCCGGCAGCGCGAGCATCGCCAACCAGTGGCTCGAACGCCGCATCGATCTCCGC
>JBGSMO010000508.1:0-7524 GCA_041740115.1 Pirellulales bacterium | reverse complement strand
GCGATGGAGGCCGTCGCCGGCGTGCTGTCGTCGGCGAAGACGAGATCGCTGGCCCCGACGGCATCGCCGGCCGGTTCCTGGATTTCAACGCCGTCGTCCGAGGCGGTGACGAACGAAATGTTCGTTTCGTCGGCCATCGCGCCGGGGGCGGCGACTCCGAGTGCTAGCAACGCCCCGCAAATGCGGGCGAAACGGGCAGCGTCGTGGAATTTCATGTTCGGCCAGTCCGCGAAGAGTGCGACGAATTGAGAAGCCAACGCGAAACCGGGCGCGCTAGTGCGCCGAGTTCGCGTTGAGTCTGTATCGGCCGCGGCGGAAAGTCGCCGTAATCGAAATTGCGAGAAAAATCGGAAAGGGCGGCGTAGGTTGCCCGGATTGCCGTGCGTGCTGGCGCCTGGGACAGGGTGTCATTCTGAGCGGAGCGAAGAATCTGTTGCTACACAGGGTTCCAGATTCTTCGCTCCGCTCAGAATGATAGCGCGTGCAACTAGGTTAGGGCCTCAACCGGGCCGCGTCATGCTCTCAGGATCGAGGAGGCGGTCGAGTTCGGCCGGTTCGATGAGCTTCTGCTCACTGACGAGCTGGCGGATCGTTTTGTTCTCTTTGAACGCCTGCTTCGCGAGCTTTGCGCAGTTTTCATAGCCGAGTACCGGCGCCAGGCTGGTAACCATCATCAGCGATTCGTCGATCAGCGCCTTGCAGCGGTCGGCGTTCACCTGCAGCCCTGTGAGGAGCTTGTCGGTGAAGACGTTGGCGACGTTGGCGAGCAGCTTCACCGATTCCATGAAGGCGTCGATCATCACCGGCATCGCGACGTTTAGCTCGAACAACGAGCCGATGCCGCCCAGGGCCGAGGTGGTGACGACGGCGTCGTTGCCGATGACGCGGCAGCAGACCATCATCATCGACTCGGCGATGACGGGGTTCACCTTGCCGGGCATGATCGAGCTGCCGGGCTGCGTTTCAGGGAGCAATAGTTCGAAGATGCCGCAGCGGGGGCCGCTGCCGAGCCAGCGGATGTCGTTGGCGATTTTGGTCATCGAGACGGCGATCGTCTTGAGTTCCGCATGGGCGGCGACGAACGAATCTTTGGCGCCCTGGGCCTCGCAGTGGTTCTCGGCCTCTTGGAAGTCGACGCCGAGTTGCTTCGTGAGAGCGGCGCAGACGCGCTTGGCGAATTCAGGATGCGTGTTGATGCCGGTGCCGACGGCGGTGCCGCCGATTGGCATGTTTTCCTCCAGGCGAGCGAGCGCTCGGCCGGCGCGAACGACGGCATAGTGAGCCTGGGCGGCGTAGCCGGCGAAGACCTGGCCGACGCGGATCGGCGTGGCGTCCATCAAATGCGTGCGGCCGATTTTGACGATGGCGTCCCACTCCTTGCCCTTCGCCGCGAGTTCGTTGGCGAAATGAGTGAGCGCGGGGATGAGCGTCTCCTTGATCGCCACGGCGCCGGCGATGTGCATCGCGGCGGGAAAGGTGTCGTTAGACGACTGGCCCATGTTGACGTGGTCGTTGGGGTGGACGGCGCCCTTTTCGTTTTTGGCGCCGAGGCCGATGCCGCGGCGGTGATTCGCGAGGTTGGCGATCACCTCGTTGGCATTCATGTTGGTCGAGGTGCCGGAGCCGGTCTGATAGATGTCGACGGGGAAGTGCTTGTCGTGCTTCCCTTTAGCAACTTCGAGGGAAGCGGAGACGATCGACTCGGTGAGCTGCGCGTCGAGCTTGCCGAGCTCGCGGTTCGCTTCGGCGCAGGCGGCCTTGAGGTAGCCGAAGGCGTGGATCACGGTCGCGGGGACCGGTTCGAACGAGACGGGGAAATTGTCGACGGCGCGGGCGGTCGAGGCGCCGTAGAGGGCGTCGGCGGGGACCTGCATTTCGCCCATGGTGTCGCGTTCGATGCGGTGAGACATGAGAGGCTCCGGGGGAGATTTATGATTTGGGATTTGGTTTGTGAGCCGGGTCGTCTTGACCCCGGCGTGGAAGACCGCGGGGATGAACCCCCGCGGCTCGCTTTTGTGTGTGCTGCTAGGGCCAGTTGTCGACCATGATGGTGTCGGTGTGTTCGTAAGCGGGGGCGCAGCAGCAGAGGAAGCGCAGCGTTTCGTCGCCGATGGCAGTGATTTGGTGGCGGAGGCCGGGGGGGATGGCGATCGCGTCGCCGGGGCCGACTTCGCAGACCTCGGCCTCGATCTGCATTCGGCCGCGGCCTTCGAGGAGATAGTAAATTTCTTCGGCCTGGGGATGGAAATGAGGCGCGGTGGCGCCGCCGGGCGGGAGGCGGGCCTCGGCGAGGCTTTGGTTGCGGATCGCCGAGTTGCGGTGGGCGAGCAACTCGCGGATTTCGGAACCATCCTTGGTGGTGAAGGGTACGGCGTCGGTCAGGTTGATCACGTCCATGCGCGTATTGTGCCGCGCGTGGGTGGAGGCGCGGAAGGGGTCGGGAGCCTTTTGCGACTGGCGACCTGTCCATTCAGCAAGAGTCGCTAGTCGCAAAAGGCTCCCGACCCCCTGCCCTGCGAGACTCGCGTGGCCAGACGGCGGGGAAACGGCAATAATGGGGGAAGCTTCAAAAACCCCGCTGGCGGCGCTGATCGACGCGGCCGCCGGAGATGACATTTTCGCCGAAGAGGTTCCCATGATTCGTTGCCCGTGGCTGCTGGCCATGTTGCTTGTCGTTTGCTTTTCCCTGGCAGTCGGCTCGGCGCGGGCCGAGGGAGAAGGCCAGGCTGATTTCGACGAGGCGCTCCGGGTGAAGGTGACCGCCGAGGATATGCGGGACCTGAACAAGGTGGTCGAACTGCTGGAGTCGGCGATCGAAAAAGGGCTCGACGTCGAAAACAACGACTTCGCCGAGGAGATGCTGGTCGAATCGCTGATGCAGCGGGCGGCTCAGCTGGCTGCGGTCATTCAGGCGGCCCCGCCGGGACGACTTAACGACGGCGACCTGCAGAAGGTGCGGGCGCTGGCCGTGACCGATCTGCAGCGTGTGGTCGAGTACGACAACGCCCCGGCTCAGGCGAAGGTATTGCTTGCGCAATTGCTGACGATGCCGGGCGGCGATCCGAAGGAAGCGCTCAAACTGCTGGACGACGTCTTCGATGACGAGGCGGTCGACGCCTTGCCGCCGAAGATGCGGGCCGAGTCGCTAGTGATGCGCGGAAAGCTGTTGGCGCCGACCGACCCGGAGAAGGCGCTGGCCGACTTCAATAAGGCGATCGAACTGGATGGCACGAACCCCGAGCACCGCCTGGCCCGCGCCGATTTTTACAACAGCCAGAAGAAATACGACGAGGCGGTCGCCGACATCGATGCGGTGATCGAACAGCATCCTGAAGTTGCGGGGTCGTACCTCGTGAAGGCGTCGCTGCTGCGCGAGCAGGAGAAGTTCGACGAAGCGCTGGCGGCGCTCGACAAAGCGGCGGAACTAGCGCCGGCGGCGCCGGGAATCTATCAGCAGCGCGGCGAACTATACCGCATGAAGGGAGATTTCCCGCAGGCGATTGAGCAATTCACCAAAGTGCTGAACATGCAGCCTAGCTTGGTGTTGCCGCTCATCCATCGCTCGGAGGCGTATCTCAACAACAAGCAATACGAGGAGGCGCTGGCCGATATCGAGACGGTCATCAAGGCGAATCCAGAGTTGACCGTGGCGCATGGATTGAAGGCCCAAACGCTGGCGAGCATGGAGCGCTTTCCTGAGGCGATCGAAGAATTGAAGAAGTTGACCGAAGACGAAGAAGCGCAGCCCGAGTTTCAGCTGCAACTGGCGCTCTATCATCAATTCGCCAATCAACCGCGCGAAGCGATTGCGGCGTACACCGAACTGCTCGAAGAAGACGACGACAATTTCCCGGCGCTCCGCGGGCGGGCCGACGCTTATTTGAGCATCGGCGAGCACGCCAATGCGGTGGCCGACTTCAAGAAGGCGTTGGAGGTCGAGCCGCAGGAATCGGGCATGCTGAACAACTACGCCTGGGTCCTGGCGACCTCGCCCGACGACGATGTGCGCGACGGCAAGCTGGCGGTCGAGTTGGCGACGAAGGCGTGCGAAGAGACGAACCACCAGGAGTCGCACATCCTGAGCACGCTGGCGGCGGCGTACGCCGAGTCGGGCGATTTCGACAAGGCGACTGAGTGGTCGCGGAAAGCGATTGAGGTTTTTGACAAGCAGCGTGAGGCGGCGATCGCGGCGGGCAACCAGGAAAAAGTCGACGACCTGTCGAAGGAACTGCAAGCGGAGCTGGCGAGCTTCGAAGCGAAGAAGCCGTGGCGCGAGCGGCAAACGGTGGAAGACAAACAGCCGGCGGCCCCTAGTGAAAAGAAGAGCGACGAATCGGCGGAAGAGAAGCCTGCCGAGGAGACGAAGCCGGCCGCGGAAACGGCGGACGCGGAGTAGGCGGCAAATGGGGAATGGGGGCGTTGCTCCGCGGCTTCTCTTCCTTGGTGCGTCTTCGTGCCTTGGTGGTTCGTCTTTCTCGCCGCTCCGGCGGGCCGCCCGCCCGCGGCTACTGGGTTGACGTTCGCTGGGAGCGAGGTAGACTACCGAATCTGGCTGCGATTGGCGGAAAATCGCCTGTGGCGGCCGGAACTCCAAGGGCTCGTGGCGGAATTGGCAGACGCGCAAGGTTGAGGGCCTTGTGCCCGCAAGGGCGTGCTGGTTCGACTCCAGTCGGGCCCACTTGGTGAGGATCGCGCCGCCAACGCGTTCCACTGAAATTTGCCGCGGCCCTCGAACTTGCCTGGGCTGGCCGCCGGCTTATTGAGATTGAGGCTCGCTGTCAGCAGACCGCGAGCCTCTTTTTTTGCGCTCATGCGGCGGTCGTCAAACGTCCGACAACGACTACAATTCCTGAGTGACGACCCAAATCGTTTTCATCCTTGTTCACGCCAACCGCGGAGATTTCAGTCATGCTTAACGCCGTGGTGCAAGACGCCATTAACGAGCAGATCAACTACGAGCTTTTCTCGTCATACCAATACCTTTCGATGGCGGCGTGGTGCGAGCACGAACAATTCGTCGGCTGCGCGAGCTGGCTGCGGATTCAGAGCCAGGAAGAGTACGCCCATGCGATGCGGTTGTACGATTTTCTGCTCGCCCGCAACGCGCCGATCAAGCTCAAGGCGATCGCGGCGCCGGAGCAGAAGTTCGCCTCCGTGGCGAGCGTCTTCGAGAAGGCGCTGGAGCAAGAGATGAAGGTGACCGAGCAGATCGATCGCCTCTACGAGCTGGCCTTCACCGAAAAAGCGTTCGCGGCGCTGGTGGAACTAGAGTGGTTCATCACCGAGCAGGTCGAGGAAGAGAAGACTTCCCGCGAGGTGGTCCACAAGTTCAAGATGGTGAAGGACGATCCTTCGGCGCTGTTGGACTTGGACCGCGAACTTGCCGGAAGAGCGGCGACGCCTGAAGCTGGCGCTTAGATTTATGATGTATGAATGATGATTTCTGATTCGGTTGATGGTACGCGGCGCGTTCCGGCGTCCGCGCATTTCAAATCAGAAATCATACATCCTAAATCAAAAATCCCTTCAGGCTCACGCCCACAACGCCGAACTAGCGGCGCGTACCGCGGGCGTCGGCGCGTTCATGCTGAGCGGCCCTTTGACGTTCCCGAAGCCGCCGTATTGGCGGATTTCGAGATAGAAGAAGAGCGAGGCCAACATCAACGCGACCAGCGAAATAAGCAGCAAGGCCGTGTAGATGTTCCAGGCAGACTTCTTCGTCAGGACGGTCGGGGCGGGGCTATCCGACTCGAAGCTTGGTTGCGACATCGTCGTTCTCTTGGATCTGACCTTGCTGGAATTCGCGAATGATTTGGCCCACGGCGCGATCAGGATCGGCCTTGAGGATTTCGGCGCGGCCTAGATATCGCTCGCCGCGGAAGATTTCGACCTTCTGACCGGGACGGACGCCGTCGTCGGCGCCAATGGTGATTTCGATCAGTTGCTTGCCAGCTGATCGCTGCGATTTGCTGACCTTGCCGCGGACGCGGGGGACGAACTCGCCTTGGAGGTTGACTCCCCCTTCGGTCGCCTTCGCGGTGACGTCGGCCAACTGAGCGACGATTTGGGAACTCCGCTCTTCAAGCTGTTGAAGCTGACCGCCGACCGAGTGGAGTTCCGAGGTCGCTTTAAGCGTCGTGTGGAACTGCTCGTCACGCTCTTGTTGAGCGACGCGAATCGAATCGCGCAGCCCCGTGACTTCTTCCGTGAGACGAACAATGTTCTCCGTCGTCGCTTTGACGAGCGCTTCGTTCTGCGTCTTAGCCTGACGAAGTTGATCGACTTCCTTTTGGATCGCCTGATTTTGGCTGACGATGACGTTGCGCTCGGTTTCAAGCTTGGCGACGTCCTGAACGGCGGCGGATTGTTCGCTCTTCAGTTGGCTGATCTGGGCGAGGTACTGCGCCTCGGCATTGGCGTTCGCGGCCTGCGCCGCCTGGAACTTGGTATTCAGCGTGTTGTACGCCGTCTGCCAGTTGCGATGCGTCGAGTAAACGAACATCGCGACGACCATCAGGACGACGCTCGTCAGCAGGATGAGGACGGTGAAGATCTTGCCAAGCAGATTCATCGATGCACTTTCCAAAAAGGAGCGCCGCGGCCGGACGGCTGCAACGACTCCAACGCGCCTTCAAGCGGTTCAATCCAAACCGCCCGAATAGCCTCCAATGGCACGCAGAGCATCCGATGCCCCGTCCCGTGGCGACGGTCGAGTCTTCCCAGCGGCAATTCGTGCAAAGAGCGTTCCGGAGCCGGCCGGAGAGGGGCGGCTGCTCTTGCTGCAAATCACTGTCAGGACAGGAGATATCCCCTGTAGTACCGCAGTATAATCAGGGGCCGAAAAGGGTGTCAAACTTTGCCGGGCGGCGGCCCGTGGTTGTCAGCCCGCGGCCGACCGATCTTAGGGATTATACGGCAGCGGGCCGCGACAGTGCGTCGAGTTTTTGCGACGTGCGAAGCGGCGGAAAGTCCACGATCGACGCCCGGTTCAGTCCCCGGCCCACGGGGCTGTAGTGAGGAGCCGCCTAGTGAGGGTGGCAACCGCAGCCCGTGCCGCAGCCGCCGCCTGTGGGGCCGGCCATGGGGCGAGAACCGGCCTCGCCGGCGAGGTGAGCGTCCGGGACGCTTAGAAGCTTCGACAGGCGGACGCCGCCGCACGATTGGCAAGACGGGGTTTCGTCGCCCCGGACGAGGAGTTCTTGCTCTTTCTGGCAGTCGCGGCAGACGAATTCGTAGAGTGGCATGGATTTGGTCGCCTAGCGGCTGTGATTGGTTACCAGCGTTCTTCGGGACGGCGGAGGATTTCGTTGGCGATGACCATTTGCCGCATGCCGCCCGGGCGGGCGAGCAGTTCGCGAAACTCGCGGGCGGCGCTGCTGCCGGGACTGACGTCTTGCGGCGAGATGGTGGAGGCGGAGCTCGGCGCGAGCGTGCCCACGCGGTGGTCGAACTTTTGGTGGAGCTGGGCCTCCATCCGATCGTCGGCAAGCGCCACTTCTTCGCCGAGGCGCTGCGCGTGCCGGC